>JAPKCR010000041.1 GCA_026421135.1 Sulfitobacter sp.
ATATTAGTCGTTCGGCGTTGATGGCTTGCCTTGATTCCGTCCGCCGCTGTCGGACGTTCTATGGACACAAAGACCCTTTCGCCCGCTCATATCGATGACATTGTGCAGATGGCGCTGTCTGACCATGTCAGCTTTGCCGACATTAAGGGCGAATACGGTCTAGGCGACAATCAGGTAAAGGCGCCGATGCGGGATAGTTTGAAACCCGGCAGCTACCGCGCTTGGCGCAAACGGGTGCGGGCCTTTGGCGTCCGTCGCGCGCAGCATAAAAAATGGAATGCCCTAATGGGCATCTGTTAAAATCTCGACCAGTTCTGGGTGTGTTAGGGCAAAGGGATTGCCCTTCATCGACGACGCACCGGATGAGGCGCGGGCGATCGCATCTAGATCGGTTTTGGTAACGCCCATTTCGGCCAGACCACGCAGGCCCATCTTGCGCGACCACGCTTTCAACTGCGCTAGCCCTGTCCCTTCGGTGCCGTCACCAAACTGGTTTTCGATCTGCTCCAATACCCAAGCCAGACGGCTATGAATTTTTGTTCCGGCTTCGGCCTTGCGCAAATGCGAGGCTAAGACCGCTGGCAAAAGCGCGCCACAAATCTCGCCGTGAGGCGCATTTGTTCTGCCACCGATCACACCCGCAAACCCGTGCACAGCCCCCAGACCGGAGTTGGCCAAGGCCAACCCGCCCCAAGTGCTGACCCGCGCCATGTCATCCCACGCAGCAGGCGCATCATTTTCAACCAACTCCCTGATCGCGGCAAGACCGGTGGGAATCGCGGAAAGGCACAGGGCATCCGTCATGGGGTTTGCCTTGTTCGAAAGATAGGGTTCGATCACTTGGGTAATGGCGTCCAGACCCGCAGCCAGTGCGACGCGGCGGGGGGCACCCTGCATCAGACCGGCATCGACGATGGCGATATCGGGGATCATTCGTGGGTCGCGCAAGCTGACCTTGATACCGTGTTCTGGAACCGTGATCACCGCATTCTTGGTCACCTCTGCGCCGGTCCCGGCCGTGGTTGGCAGAGCGATCAAAGGCAGCGGCGCGTGGTCCAAGGGGCGGCCCTTGCCCACAACTTCAAGATAGTCTTGCGGCGGGGCACTGCAGGGAATGAGCGCGGCCAGTGCTTTGCCAAAATCAATTACCGCGCCGCCCCCCAAGGCGATCACCACGTCAGGGTCGAATCCTTTTAGGTCGGTCAACGCCTGTTCAATATCGGGCAGGCTGGGTTCATTCTTGCAAGCAAGGGTTTGGACCGTCAGGCCAGCCTGCTTGCATCCGTCGATCAGCCAATTCGCCCGCCGCGCAGTCGCGCCGTGCACCAGCAGGATGTTCGTCCCAAATGCTTTCGCCAAAGCGGGTGTTTGCGCGCTTTGACCTCGGCCGAAATGGATCGCTTGGGGGCTAAAGAATGAAAACATCGCTCAGGTCCTTGTACCGTGGGGGCCTAATCAGACGCTGAGTGTTGCCTGCACTGCCCTTTTCCACGCGCTATACTTTTGATCGCGCTGTTCCTCATCCATGTGGGGAGAAAACTGCGTCTCGCGCTTCCATGCGCTAGCGAACCCTTGTTGATCAGGATAGATACCCGCCCTCATACCTGCCAGCCATGCGACACCCAAAGCGGTGGTTTCGTGGTTGACCGGACGATCTACCGGAGCAGCAATGATATCGGAAAGAAACTGCATCGCCCAGTCATTGGCTGCCATACCACCGTCCACGCGCAAGGTCGGCTGCACGCCGCTCGCCTTCCAATCTGCTGACATCGCCTCAAGGAGGTCGCGGGTCTGATATCCGACGCTTTCAAGCGCGGCTTTTGCCATTTCGGCAGGGCCCGTCCCGCGCGTCAAACCAAAGGTGGCACCCCGGCAATCCGGGTTCCAATAGGGTGCGCCGAGGCCGACAAAGGCAGGCACAAGGATGACGTTCTGGTGCGGATCGGCCTGTTCGGCCAGTGTTTGCGTCTGCGCGGCGTCAGAGATTATTTTCAAACCATCCCGTAGCCATTGCACAACCGCACCGGCAACAAAAATTGACCCTTCAAGCGCGTAAGTGGGCTTGCCATCAAGCTGATAGGCGATGGTTGTCAGCAAGCGGTTGTTCGATTGAACCGGAGTGTCGCCTGTATTGAGCAGCGCAAAACATCCCGTGCCATAGGTCGATTTTAACATTCCCGGTTCAAAGCAGGCTTGCCCAATGGTAGCCGCCTGCTGGTCCCCTGCAACGCCGTAGATCGGGACAGGGCTGCCAAGGATATCGGACTGCGTCTGGCCGAAATCGGCGGCGCAATCTTTGACCTCGGGCAGCATCTCCATGGGGATGTTCAGCAGGCCACAAATGGTTTGGCTCCACCGGCCTTTGTGAATGTCATACAACATGGTGCGCGCCGCATTGGTGGCGTCGGTGGCATGGACAGCCCCGCCGGTTAGCTTCCAGATCAGAAAGCAATCTACGGTGCCAAACAACAGTTCGCCCTTGGCGGCACGGTCGCGGGCACCATCAACATGGTCGAGAATCCAGCCCAGTTTGCTGGCGGAAAAATACGGATCCAGCAGCAGGCCGGTGCGTGCGGTGATCATCGGCTCGTGACCGGCATCGCGCAGGGTGCGACAGGTGTCGGCTGTGCGGCGGTCTTGCCAGACGATGGCGTTATAAATGGGGTCACCGGTTGTCTTGTCCCAGACAATGACGGTTTCACGCTGGTTTGTGATGCCAATGCCCGAAATATCCGACGCATTAATACCCGCAGTTTCAATGGCATCGCGGCAGGTTGCAACAGTCGTGTCCCACAAATTCACAGGGTCGTGTTCAACCCATCCCGATTGCGGAAAATGCTGAGGGAATTCTTGCTGCGACTGGGCTTTTACAGCCATCGAGCCATCAAACATAATCGCACGGGTCGAGGTCGTGCCCTGATCAATTGCAAGAATATAGGTCATATGGATCCTCGTTGCGTTAAGTGAAAAAGCGGCCACCACGAGAAGCAGCCGCTGATTTGATCATCAGGCACTAGGCCAAATGGTTCAAGAAGTTGGAATGATCCGGGACCAATCTCTTGGTCCCGGAAGGGTCGTTTACTGCCAGGATTTGATCAGCTCGTCGTAAGCGATCGTGACTGGCTCTTCGTCTTCGTTTTCCAGTTTCGCTTTTGGCGAACCGGGCTGCGACAGCCAGTACTCTGGATCTTTTTCTTCGTTCATGACCGGGCCAAGTTCACCCTGAACGCCTGCACGCTCAAGACGGATCAGAACTTTTTCCTGATCGGCACAAAGGGCATCAAGCGCTTCTTGCGGGGTTTTCGCACCGGACATCGCGTCGCCGATGTTCTGCCACCACAGCTGGGCCAGCTTTGGATAGTCAGGTACGTTGGTGCCGGTTGGCGACCACTGAACCCGTGCTGGTGAACGATAGAATTCGATCAGACCACCCAGTTTTGGTGCACGCTCTGTAAAGCTGTCGTGCTGGATCGTGGATTCACGAATGAATGTCAGACCAACATGGCTTTTCTTTACGTCCACAGTCTTGGAGGTAACGAACTGCGCATAAAGCCAAGCGGCTTGTGCACGGTCCACTGGTGTGGATTTCATCAGCGTCCAGGAACCGGCATCTTGATAGCCGATCTTGGTACCTTCGGTCCAATATGCACCGTGTGGCGAAGGGGCCATACGCCATTTTGGCGTGCCGTCTTCGTTCATTACAGGCAGACCGGGCTCTACCGAAGCGGCGGTAAAGGCGGTATACCAGAACATCTGCTGGGCGATGTTGCCTTGGGCAGGAACTGGACCCGCTTCAGAGAACGTCATACCGGCAGCAGCAGGTGGCGAATACTTTTGCAGCCATTCGATCGCTTTGGTCACAGCGTAGACAGCCGCTGGCCCGTTTGTGGCACCACCACGCGCAACGCACGACCCGACGGGCTGCGATTTCTCGTTGACGCGGATACCCCATTCGTCAACTGGCAGACCGTTTGGTTCGCCCACGTCGCCAACACCAGCCATGGACAGCCACGCATCAGTATAGCGCCAACCCAATGACGGGTCTTTCTTGCCGTAGTCCATGTTGCCAAAGACTTCGCCTTCAACGCCAAGACGCGACAGATCGCGACCGGTAAAGAATTCAGCAATGTCCTCGTAGGCGGACCAGTTGACCGGCACACCCAGATCATAGCCGTACTTAGCTTTGAAGTCGGCCTTGTTCTGTTCGTCGTTGAACCAATCGTAGCGGAACCAATAAAGGTTCGCGAACTGCTGGTCGGGCAGCTGGTAAACCTTGCCATCCGGACCCGTGGTAAAGGACAGACCGATAAAGTCTTCCAGATCAAGGTTCGGGTTAGTAACAGCCGCGCCTTCGCCCGACATCCAGTCGGTCAGGTTGCGCGCCTGCTGATAGCGCCAGTGCGTCCCGATCAAGTCGGAGTCGTTGATATAGGCGTCGTAGATATTTTCGCCCGACTGCATTTGCGTTTGCAGCTTTTCAACAACATCGCCTTCGCCGATCAGGTCATGCGTGACCTTAATACCGGTGATGGCCTCGAACGCAGGGGCCAGAACGGTGGATTCGTATTCGTGGGTGCCGATTGTCTCGGAGACCACGTTGATGGACATGCCTTTGTAAGGCTCTGCCGCGTCTACGAAAAACTGAAGTTCGGCTTCTTGGTCGGCGCGTGACAGCGTCGACAGATCGCCGATCTCGCTATCAAGGAATGCCTTTGCGGCATTCATGTCTGCGAACGCAGGCGCGCCAAGCATGCAAGCAGCAAGCCCGATCGCCGTGGTTCCTTTAAGTCGCAAGTTCATGGTTGTTCCTCCCTAAATTAGAACAGTGAAAAGCAGCCCCGGTTCTTGCATGCCGGGGTACCTGATCGACTACACCCAGCGGAAAACCGCGATGGCATAGAAGAAACACACAATCAGTGCCCCCCATTGGGGCGCGCTGAGTAGTCCAAGCCAGGCCAGATTGATAAAGGCCGAACCCAGAAGCGTGATGAACAAGCGGTCACCACGGGTTGTCTCGATCCCTAATACCCCATTGCGCGGAGTTTCAGGAAATTTGATTGCCAGCACCGTGAAGGTCACCAGTGTGGCGGCAATGATTGCGAAGAAAGTGGCGGTCGGCCATGTCCATGCCATCCATTCCATAAGATTTCTCCCTTATACGCGCCCAAGGGCAAAACCCTTGGCGATGTAGTTGCGAACAAAATAGATGACCAAGGCACCGGGCAGGATCGTCAGCACACCCGCTGCGGCCAACACGCCCCAGTCGATCCCCGACGCGCCCACGGTACGGGTCATTGTGGCTGCGATTGGTTTGGCATCAACGCTGGTCAAGGTGCGGCTAAGCAACAGTTCAACCCAGCTGAACATAAACAGGAAAAACGCCGTGACGCCGATGCCGGATGCGACCAGCGGCGTGAAGATCTTGATGAAGAACCGCGGAAAGGAATAGCCGTCGATATAGGCAGTCTCGTCGATTTCCTTTGGTACGCCTCGCATGAACCCTTCGAGGATCCAAACCGCCAGCGGAACGTTGAACAGGCAATGTGCCAAGGCAACGGCGATGTGCGTGTCGAACAACCCGACCGAGCTGTAGAGTTGAAAGAAGGGCAGGGCGAAAACTGCAGGCGGTGCCATCCTATTGGTCAACAGCCAGAAAAACAGGTGCTTGTCGCCCATGAAGGAATAGCGGCTGAACGCATAGGCCGCTGGCAACGCCACCGCGAGCGATATCACCATGTTCATCACCACATAGGCCATGGAATTCAGATAGCCTGTGTACCAGGACGCATCTGTGAGGATGGTCAGGTAGTTGTCGAACGTCAGGTCCTGCGGCCACAGAGTGAAGCTGTTCAAGATCTCGGTGTTGGTCTTGAGGCTCATCATCAGCAACCAATAAATCGGCAACAATAGAAACAGCAGATACAAGCCCATCACGATGGCGCTGCCCTTGACCTTGGGCAAGGCAAAGCCGCGTTTCGGTGTGGACTGGATAAAGTCAGACATTAGTGGCCATCCCTTTTATCAAGGTTCGTCATGACGGTGTAGAACACATAGGAAACCAACAAGATCACGAGGTAATACATGATCGAGAACGCTGCCGCCGGACCCAGATCGAACTGACCCAAGGCCATCTTGACCAGATCAATTGACAGGAATGTCGTCGCATTCCCGGGGCCACCACCCGTGACCACGAACGGTTCTGTGTAGATCATAAAGCTGTCCATGAACCGCAGCAAAATGGCGATCATCAGCACGCCCATAATCTTAGGCAGCTCGATAAAACGGAAGACCTTCCAACGGCTTGCCTGATCGATTTTAGCAGCTTGGTAGTAGGCGTCGGGAATGGATTGCAGACCGGCATAGGCCAGCAAAGCCACCAACGATGTCCAGTGCCACACATCCATCACAATAACGGTGATCCAGGCAGCTGTGGAATTTTGCGTATAATTATAGTCGATGCCAAAGGCGGCCAGCGTATGTCCCAGCAGGCCAATGTCGACACGGCCAAAGATCTGCCAGATGGTGCCGACCACGTTCCACGGGATCAGCAGCGGTAGCGACATTAGCACCAGACAAAGAGACGCCCAAACCCCCTTTTTTGGCATGTTCAGCGCGACAAAGATGCCTAGCGGAATTTCGATCGCCAAGATGATCAGAGAAAAGATGATCTGACGCCCCAAGGCATCCCACATCCGTTCTGAGGCAAGCATTTCCTTGAACCATTCAAGCCCAGCCCAGAAAAACTGGTTGTTCCCAAAGGTATCTTGAACCGAATAGTTGACCACTGTCATCAGCGGGATAACGGCAGAAAAGGCGACCAGCACCAGCACGGGCAGAATAAGAAACCATGCTTTTTGATTGACTGTCTTGTTCATGGTTATGCCACCTTTGGCGCGATGCGCCAGCTATCGGAATACACATTCACGCCTGCGGGATCGAACACGATGCGGTTCATATCGGGCGAGATTTCAGCCCCTTCGGCAGCGATCACGTTGATCTCGGTGCCTTGGAAATCGGCACGCACGATCTTGTGGCGGCCCACATCTTCGACCCGCTTGATAGTGACCGGCAGGCCGCTATCGCCCGCCTGAAGCGACGTAAACTCAGGCCGTACGCCCAGTTCGACAGTGCCCTTTGGCGTGCCAAACCCTCTGCCCAGTGAAATTTCAGTACCGCCCAGAATGGCCTTGTCGCCTTTCACCTGTGCAGGCAGCAGGTTCATACCCGGCGAGCCGATGAAATACCCTACGAACGTATGCTCTGGTGTCTCGAACAATTCTTGTGGCGTGCCCATTTGGACGACACGGCCATCATACATGACAACGACCTTATCGGCAAAAGTCAGCGCCTCGGTTTGGTCATGGGTCACATAAATCATTGTGTGACCGAATTCATGGTGCAGGGATTTCAGCTGTGTGCGCAATTCCCATTTCATATGCGGGTCAATTACAGTCAGCGGCTCGTCAAACAGCAGTGCATTCACGTCTTCGCGCACCATACCCCTGCCCAATGAAATCTTTTGCTTGGCATCTGCCGTCAGTCCGCGCGCCTTGTGGTTCAACGTGTCTTCCATCCCGATCATCGCGGCGATCTGTTGTACGCGGTCTTTGATATAAGCCGGATCAGCGCCACGGTTGCGTAAGGGAAAGGCCAGATTGTCGCGCACCGTCATGGTGTCGTAGACGACAGGAAACTGAAACACCTGCGCAATATTGCGTTGCGTGGTCGGGGCCATTGTCATGTCTTTGTCATCGAACAGGATGCGCCCCTGACTGGGGTGCAACAAACCAGAGATGATGTTGAGCAATGTAGATTTGCCGCAGCCCGATGCCCCAAGCAGCGCGTATGCCTCGCCGTCGGACCAATCAAGGTTCAATTCCTTAAGCGCAAAGTCGTCTTCAGTGACGGGTTTGGGCATGTAGGAATGTGCCAGATTATCGAGGGTGATTTTTGCCATGTCGTGCTCCCTCAGGCTGCTGTTGCATAGGATGCAGGGGCGACCGACGTGCCGTCTTCTGCAAAAATATAAACGTGGGCTGGGTCAAGATAGACGTCCAACGCCGTCCCGATCTTGAGGTTTTTTACCCCGTGGATCAGGCCGACCCAGTTTTCGCCGTGGTGACTGAGATGCACGAAAGTTTCTGATCCAGTGATCTCGGTCACGTGCAGTTTGGCGCTAAAGGCCAGCGCAGCCGGACCGGGCTTTGCCAGTTCCAGATGGTTTGGGCGGAATCCGGCAAGGTAGTCGCCATCAGCGAGGGCCGCAAATGTCCCCGTCGCAGGGGCCGTCTGACCGCCCCCAAAGGACAGGGTGTCGCCCGATTTACGAACGCCTACGAAATTCATTGGCGGGTCGGAGAAAACACGGGCGGTTGTAGCATCGACTGGCCGGCGGTACACAATCGGGGTGCGATCGAACTGTGTGATCCGGCCTTGCCACATCGCGGCAGTATTGCCACCCAACAACAACGCTTCCTCGGGTTCGGTCGTAGCATAGACAAAGATCGAACCGGCTTCCTCGAAAATCTTGGGGATTTCAGCACGCAGCTCTTCGCGCAGTTTATAATCCAGGTTGGCCAATGGCTCATCCAGCAGCACCAATCCGGCATCCTTGACCAACGCGCGAGCAAGGGCGCAACGCTGTTGCTGCCCGCCTGACAATTCCAACGGCTTGCGGTCCAGAAACGGGGTCAATTTCATCAGCTCGGCTGCTTTCATGACGGCCTGATCAATCTGATCTTTGGATTTGCCCAACAGGCGCATCGGGCTGGCAATATTGTCCTAAACCGACATCGACGGGTAATTAATGAACTGTTGATACACCATGGCTACACCACGGTCTTGCACCCGCATTCCTGTAACGTCCTTGCCGTTCCAGATCACCTTGCCGGTATTTGGCACATCAAGGCCGGCCATCAACCGCATCAGGGATGTTTTCCCAGCCGAAGTAGGGCCCAGCAGTACATTCATCGTACCGGCGCGCAGCTCTAGGTCGGTGGGGTGGATATGTGTTTGGCCGTTCACGACCTTGGACACACCCTCTAGAACGAGTGACATTAACCTCTCCCTTTTCGCAGTGGTGGCTGCGTATCGCTGGTGGTTTGGGGCGCGTTTCCCGCCATCCAAACATCCAGTTTTTCAATTTCTTTCGCCGTCATGCGAAGGCCCAATTTGGAGCGCCGCCAAACCACGTCCTCGGCCTTGCGAGCAAATTCATTCTTGATCAACCATAGCACTTCTCGCGCGGTTAGGTTCGATCCAAAGTTCTGACCCAAGTCGGCTTCGCTCGTTGCATCGCCGAGAACCTCGAATGCATCAGTCCCATACGCTTTGATCAGACGAGTGGTCCAAGCGGGCGTCAAGAAATGAAATTGGCTCGCAAGCCGCGCTGTCAGATCAGCAACACCATCGACAGGGAAATCGCCACCGGGCAGCGGAACGCCTGCCGTCCAGGGGCCAGTTGTTTCAGGAAAGAACGCATTGATTTTTTCGAGCGCGGTTTCGGCCAGCCTGCGGT
>JAPKCR010000595.1 GCA_026421135.1 Sulfitobacter sp.
GATGTTTATATTTGAATCCGCCGCGCTCATGATCCTGACGGCGATGGTGGCCGCCACTATGGTTGCGATCCACCCGAGTGAAGGACGCAAGCGATGATCCCCGAACTGATAATAGCCCTCAGCTTCGGTGCGGCCCTGTTTGGGGTCGGGCTTTATGGCGCGCTGAGCCAAACTAATCTTGTGATGATCATCATGGGGGTCGAGTTGATCCTTGCTGCTGCATTGGTCAATCTAGTGGCCTTCTGGCGCTATCTGCATCCGGACGTCCCAGCGGCGCAGATGTTTGTGCTGATCGTCATGGCGGTGATGGCTGTTGAAATGGCTGTTGGCTTTGGCATCGCTATCGCGCGGTTCCGCTCGCGCGGGTCGGTTGAGATGGAAGAAGCTCGCGAGTTGAAGGGATGACGATGCTGGCGCTGACCCTGCTCGGTCCACTACTCGCGGCACTGGCGATCTTAGCGCTACGCCGCGCACCCGAGGCATTGGCGCTGATCGGTGCTGCGTTCGGGTTTGCCGGCGCGCTCGGGCTTTTCGTCGCCGCATCGGATGGCGTTGGGGCCGCCATCACGCTGCCTTTCCTGCCCGAATTTCCAATCCGGCTGATTGCATCGCCGCTTACCGCGACCCTGTCGCTGGTTGTGGCCACGGTTGCCGCGATGGTGCTGGTCTACGCTGCGGGATACATGCGCAAAGACCCCGAGCGCGCGCGGTTTTTTGGGACAATGTTGCTGTTCGTCACCGCGATGCAGGCACTGGTGCTGTCGGGTGACTGGATCACGCTGCTGGCCGCTTGGGAGATGATGGGCTTTGCCAGCTATCTGTTAATAGGGTTTTGGTATGGCCGTGCGGGTGTGGCCAGTGCTGCACTGCGCGCGTTTCTATATACGCGCAGTGCAGATTTGGGCCTCTATATCGGGGTGTTCATCCTGATTGGCATGTCTGGCACATCCGAAATTTCCGTTACACTTATTTCAACGGGCACACCCACGCTTGTGGCTGGAGTGTTGCTGCTGGTGGCTGCGATGGGCAAATCGGCACAGGTGCCGCTACAGGACTGGCTCATGCGTGCCATGGCGGGGCCGACACCGGTGTCGGCGCTGTTGCACTCGGCAACACTGGTAGCGGCAGGGGCGATCCTGCTGATCCGCACGGCCCCGATGCTGCCTGATGGCGCGCTTTTGGCCATCGGCCTCGTCGGTGGCATTACCGCTGTTATCACCGGACTGATTGCATTGGCAGAGCGTGATCTGAAACGGCTGTTGGCGGCGTCTACCGCGAGCCAGTACGGGCTGATGCTGGTAGCCATTGGCGCTGGAGCTCCGATTGCGGCCCTGCTGCACCTGATTGCCCATGCGGCGATCAAGAGTTCCCTTTTTCTAGGTGTAGGCGTGTTTCAGCATGACCGTGACGGCACGGGGCTAGAGACGCTGGCGGGGGCAGGGCGCGCACGGCCTGGCATTTTTGCAGGTTTTGCGATCGCCGCGCTTGCACTGGCGGGCATCCCGCCGCTGGCTGCGTTTTTTTCCAAGGATGCGATCATCGCTGCTGCACTGGATAGCACCACGGCACCGTGGCTTTTGCCGCTGGCGCTGGCCGGATCGGTGTTGACGGGTGCCTATATGGGTCGCGCGCTAAATGTACTGTGGGATGGCGACGCGGGGCCTGTACAGGTGCCGGTTCCACTCATGGCGATTGGCATGGGCGTACTGGTAGCACTGGCCGCCGGGTTAGGGTTCGGTTTTGGCGCGCTTGAGCATATGTTGAGGGCGGAAATTGAAAAACCCGGCTGGATCGTGCCCGCAATGGGACTGGCCGTGGGGCTTGGCGGGTTGATGCTTGGTTGGTTTGTAACCCCTGCGCGTCTGCTTGGTCCACTCCTGACACCTGCGCAAAACGGCTTTGCTGTTGCGGGCGGAATGGACGGGTTGATCCTGCATCCCGCCTTGACCATCGCTGCCAGCTGCGAAGCGGTGGAGCAGCGCCTTTTGCGAGCACAGGTTGGGACGGTGTGTAGAATTGGGCTTGGTACCGCGCAACTGGCAGAACGCGCAAACGCCGCACTTTTTGCTTTTTCACTTTGGGTCGGACAGGTGTCAATGCGACTGGGTCTGGCGAGTAAATTCACAGATACCAATGGTATCGACGCCGCAATCTTTGGTTTTGTGCGGCGGATGATTGCCGCTGGGGCCCGAGCCCGCCGCCTGCAAAGCGGCTTCATTCATCGCGAACTTGCACTGACAGCAATCGGCATCGCGCTGATCGTGGCCGCACTTCTGGCCGCACCGTATTATTCCTGAGGAGACACTACCATGCCACTCTTGACCCTTGCCACCTTCCTGCCGATTCTGGGCGGGCTGGCGCTGATGGCGCTGCCAAACCGGTCGGCCCGCGTGGCACATGGCATGTCGATTTTGGTGACGGGTGTCGTATTCCTGCTCACGCTTATGATCTGGTCGCGCGGCATTATTGCGGGCGGTTTCGCCCAGATTGAGGAACTCGCGTGGATACCGGCCATTGG
>JAPKCR010000596.1 GCA_026421135.1 Sulfitobacter sp.
GGCCACTGCGGAGGCAGAAATCATTCTGGCGGCGGGTGCAATTAATTCTCCCAAGCTTTTGGAGCTTTCAGGCATTGGTCAGCCAGACAGGTTATCCGATCTTGGCATCACCCCCCGACATGAATTGCAGGGTGTGGGCGAGAACCTACAGGACCATCTGCAAATCAGGACCGTGTTCAAGGTCACAGGTGCTAAGACACTAAATGAGATGGTAAACAGTCTTTGGGGGAAGGCCAAGATTGGCGTGCAATATGCCCTGACCCAAAGTGGGCCGTTGTCGATGGCACCCAGCCAATTCGGAATGTTTACCAAAAGCGATCCAAGCCTTGAGACACCGGATCTGGAATACCACGTCCAGCCGTTGTCGACGGATAAGCTGGGTGATCCATTGCATCCATTTCCCGCAATTACTGTTTCGGTGTGCAACTTGCGCCCGGAATCAGTTGGCGCAACGCATATCGACAGCACTGACATTGACCGGCAACCTGATATTCGCCTGAACTATCTAAGTACCGAGCGGGACCGGATCGTTGCCGTGCAATCGATCAAGCAGGCGCGGCAGTTGATGACTGCGCAGGCGCTGGCAAAATATCGACCCGAAGAGATGCTGCCGGGCACGCATATTGCAACTGACGATGAGTTGCTGCGCGAGGCTGGCAATATAGCGACGACAATCTTTCACCCCGTAGGGACGTGCAAGATGGGGAGCGATGACCGGGCTGTTGTTGATACGGAATTAAGGGTGCGTGGCATTGAAGGGCTAAGGGTGGTTGATGCGTCGATTATGCCAAAAATCGTGTCCGGCAATACAGCGTCGCCGGTGATCATGATCGCAGAACGGGCGGCTGACATGATCTTGTCCAAATCACGCTGATGGATTTTGCTTCGGATTAGAGCCTAGAAAAGGCTCTGGCGTGAGGGGCATGTGCTTTCGCTGCCGGACGCATTAGCGGGAAAATATGCTGTCTCTGTGTTCTGCCAAGTAAATACGGAGCCATGGTGTGAATTCTTCCGGCTCTTCGCGGGTTTGTTTCGCCAGATCATCAATATCAACCCAAGTTGTATCTATGACCTCGGTCGGGTTTGGATGAATGCTGGTGAGGGCGATTGCTTCGGCCGTGAATATTTCAACCAGTTCATGTTCGATCAGACCATTGCCAACATCTGCGCGGTATTCGATCTGGTCGCGGTGTATCAGGCGCAGGCCGCTGATCCCCAACTCTTCATCTAGGCGCCGATTAGCGCACGCCAAAGCCGGTTCATCCCAAAAGGGGTGCGTACAGCACGCATTCGCCCAAAGACCGGGTGTGTGGTATTTGGACAGAGCGCGACGCTGGATCAACGTTTCATTGCCACGCATCACGAATACTGAAATCGCCTTGTGGCGCAGACCACGTTGGTGCACCTCAAGCTTTTCGACAGGGGTCAACGTCCCGCCAACCCATGCCGGAATCATCAAGCTCATATTTATGTCCATGTCACTTGGCTGTTTAGATCTGCCAATTTCCTGATCCTATATTCGCTGTGCGGCGGTCATCGCGATCCTGATGGTATTTATTGATATAGTTCTGAATCTACCAATTTGTATATTCTACACTGATGAGATGTGAAATTTCGAACTTTTCGGGGGTTAGTACCTATCGTTCATGCATTCAATAGACTCCACCATGTGACAGCGTGATGCCAATCTTTTCATCTGAATACCCCAAGTCAGCAAGGATTTCGCGCACGTCGGTTTGCCCATCGGACATTTTCGGGGGTGTCGTTTCGATAGAGGAATAGCGCGGTGCAGGCGTCGGTTGGCGGACACCGCCCGCTGT
The DNA here is from genome assembly GCA_026421135.1 of Sulfitobacter sp. Classification (GTDB taxonomy): domain Bacteria; phylum Pseudomonadota; class Alphaproteobacteria; order Rhodobacterales; family Rhodobacteraceae; genus Sulfitobacter. The sequence goes on from JAPKCR010000596.1 coordinate 1,821, forward strand.
CACAAAGGTATCGCGGCTTAGGTTATGGGGATGATCGGGGGCTTCGGTCAGCGACAATATCGGGGCATAGCAGGCATCGGAGCCGGCCATGATACCGTCCCATTCATCCCGCGTTTTTGCTGCGATCACTTTGACCAAAGTGTCGCGCATCTTATCCCATTTTCTGGGGTCAGTCTGGGGCACCATATCTGGATCATCGGCAAGACCTGTTAGCTCTAGCATCTTGGCGTAAAACTGCGGTTCAATTGGCCCAAGAGAGATGAATTTGCCGTCACGGGTCTCATAGACGTCGTAAAAATGTGCCCCCGTGTCCAGCATGTTGACCCCACGTTCGTCCTTCCACCAACCCTGGCCATGAAAGCTGTAAATCATTGACATCAACAGGGCGGATCCATCGGTCATTGCTGCGTCGATAACCGTACCTTCGCCGCCTCTTTGAACGTGCAAAAGGGCTGATACCATACCGAAGGCCAGCATCATTGCGCCGCCGCCGAAGTCACCCATCATATTGATGGGTGGCGTTGGTTTTTCCCCTTTGCGACCAAAGGCATGTAGTGCGCCAGACAGTGCGATATAGTTGATATCGTGGCCAGCCATCTGGGCAAATGGACCAGTCTGCCCCCAGCCTGTCATGCGGCCGTACACCAGCTTGGGGTTCAGGATCAGCATGTCATCAGGACCAAGGTCAAGACGTTCC
>JAPKCR010000597.1 GCA_026421135.1 Sulfitobacter sp.
CAGCAGGTCGCAATATGCGATCCGCAGGCAGCACGACATCTTTGTTAAGATCGAAATCGGACGATGTGACACCAGTTTGCGCCAACATCGTCCGAAAATTGTTTATCTGATTACTTAACACGGGGCGCTTCGGCCTCGAATCCGACCGTTTTTGGATCGAGATCGTAGTGAGCGCTGCAAAACTGGCAATCAGCCGTCACACGACCATCTTCCGTGGTCATCTTTTCAATGTCCTTGGCAGAATAGATAGACAAGCTTTGGCGCACACGGTCTTCCGAACAGGAACAACCAAAACGTACCGCTTGGACATCGTAGACACGCGGCGATTCCTCGTGAAACAGGCGCAACAGCAAATCTGTGGGCGGCACAGTAGGTCCGATCACTTCAAGCTCGTCGACCGTATCGAGCAATACGTTTGCGCGCCGCCAGTTCTCACCCTCTTCGCCATCGACCAGATCATCAGACGTCAAGATATCACCGGTGCCTTCAGTTTTCGCGGCAAACGGCGATGCTTTTGGCATGTGCTGCAACATCACACCACCTGCGCGCCAATGCTCGGCCTCGCCCGGCATGGATGACTTGCCAAAACTGAGCTGAAAGCGCGTTGGCAATTGTTCGGACTGTGCAAAGTAGGCTTCGGCGCAGGCGGACAGCGACCCGCCAGCTAGGGGTGTGATCCCTTGGTACGGGGTCATCCCTTTGCCTTGGTCGATCATAACAGCAAAATACCCTTCGCCGATCTGATTAAAGGCAGGGGCGTCGGTAATACGGTCTGCATCAAAGCTAGCATAGGCGCGAATACGGGCCGGCTCGCCTTCTTCGGACGGGCCATAATAATCAACAGCGATCATCCGCACGGGGCCGTTTGACTGGACCTGCAGCTGCAATTTCCAACGCAATTTAATCGTTTGACCGATCAGCGCGGCAAGCAACGCCATCTCTGCGACCAGTGCTTCGACCTTTTCAGGATAATCGTGCTGACGCAAAATCCCTTCAAGGACGCCATCCAAACGGGCAACGCGGCCCCGGATATCGGACGCATCAAGTTGAAAGGGCAGAACGGTGTCGTCCCACGCGATTTTAGTTCCTTGGTTCATCAGGCTTTCCTTACAGGCGGACGATTGGCATACCGCGTCTATATAAGCGCAACAAGCCACACGAAAAGGGGTATCACATGATGCGAAGATTCGGAGAGCCGCCGATAGCGGGAAAAACCTATAAGCTTCGCCCCGGTGCATACGCGATTTTACCCTTGAAGAACCGGTTCCTGATGACTGCGCAGTTATCACCCCAAGTGGATGTGCAGTTGCCTGGTGGCGGCATTGATCGGGGCGAATCACCCCTCCAGGCGCTGTACCGGGAGGTGATGGAGGAGATCGGTTGGTCCATCGCTTATCCCCGCCGAATGGGTGCATTCAGACGATTCGTTTACATGCCGGAATACGATCTTTGGGCCGAAAAACTTTGCCATGTGTATGTCGCGCACCCTATCCGTCAGATTAAAGATCCGATCGAACCTGATCACACGACCATCGTTTTATCCGCCGAAGAGGCGCTAACCGTGTTGGGCAATGATGGAGACCGGTCATTTCTAGAGCAATATTATGCTAGCGGCCGGTGAATTCGAACAGGATTCCTGACACGTCATCTGGAAAATCCGCATGACCCGCAAATTCAGAAAGCTTCCACACGATCGCCTCTAGCAAGGGCGGTCCTGTAACATCCCGTAGCTCTAAAAGCATCTCGGCAAGCCCCTCTTCCTCAATCATGATGCCGCTGGGGTCCGGGCATTCAGTGACCCCATCCGACAAGATCAACAGTCGATCACCGGGGGACAGATTAACCTGGAATTTTTCGTATTCGACCCCGGCCAGCAATCCGACCGGAAATCCGCCAAGCCCGTCTTGTTCAATCTGGCCGTCGCGCCGTTGCACGACAGGGTGCGGATGTCCGGCCTGACAGATTAAAACGTTCCCTGTATCTAGATCGACCTCTGCCATTAGCAGAGTAAAGTAATGTTCGGTTTCCATCTCGCTTAGCACAAGAGCATTTAGTTCGCGCACGACTTCGTCCGGGGGGCGCATTGAAAAGGTGCCATCGGCACAGCTAACCAAAGCTATATTCTGGTCAGGTACTGCGGCAGAAAGGTACCCAGCCAAGCGCGCTGTCATCAAAGCGGAGCTGATGCCGTGGCCTGATACATCAATCCCAAATAACCCAAGTTTCGTGTCGTTGACCGGAAAGAAACCAACCAGGTCGCCTCCGACATGGCCGCTCGACCGCAGCAACAAGGAAAGCTTTCCGCCGTCAAAGTCGCGGGTGCGTTCGCGAACCAGAGACTGTTGTAATTTCTTGGCCTCTATTAGATCCTTATCAAGCAGATCATAAACGCGCTGCAATTCATCTAACGTATGAGTGATAATTAGATTTTTATCGATTAGCTGCCGTTGCATTTCCAAGATTCGCTCACCTGCAGAGATCCGCGCGCGTAGTTCGTCGACATCAACCGGCTTG
>JAPKCR010000598.1 GCA_026421135.1 Sulfitobacter sp.
GAGGATAGGCAAGGGCGTCATTTGCTTTTTGACGAGGGACTTAGCTGATGGAGTGGCGCGATCAGGGCATTTTGCTGAGCGCGCGTCGACACGGGGAAACCTCGGCGATCATTGAGGTTTTTACCCCTTCGCAAGGGCGTCATGCAGGTATTGTGCGGGGCGGAACCAGTCGCAAAATCGCACCTATTCTACAGCCCGGTGCCCAACTGGATGTCGCGTGGCGCGCGCGGCTTGAGGATCACATTGGGGCTTTCACTGTTGAACCCGTGCGCAGCCGCGCGGTGTCGGCAATGCAAAATCGGCTAAGCCTTGCGGGCCTGAATACTGTCACGGCCCTGTTGTCATTCTGTCTGCCAGAACGTGAACCGCACGCCCCTTTGTATCATCGCACGCAGGCATTGCTGGATTTACTGGATCAGAAGGATCTGTGGCCACTCGCTTATCTGCAATGGGAGCTGAGCCTGCTTGAAGAACTTGGCTATGGGTTAGACCTGAACGTTTGCGCTGTGACCGGGGCATCTGAGGGGCTGGTGTTTGTGTCGCCAAAATCTGGCAGGGCTGTGACCCGGGAAGGAGCAGGGGAATGGGCCGAGAAGATGTTGCCTCTGCCGCCGGTTCTGCGGGGCGAGGGCGATGCCACAAATGAAGAGATCGCGTTGGGTTTCAAAACGACCGGGTTTTTTTTGGAGCATCGTTTGGCCCGTGCTTTGGGGGGCAAACCCCTGCCAGAAGCGCGCGGACGTTTTATCGACGCGTTCAGTCGGCAGCCTTAAAGACCATGCTCAATCCGTCGGGGTTTGACAGGATCATGGTGTCGCCTAGGACTTCGGACAGGGTTGCGTTGGACAAGCTGTCAAAGAACGCCGTCTCTTGGGGCAGCGCAGGGCAGGCCATTTTGGTCGAGACAATCTGCGTGATCTCGAACCAAGGATAGGGAACATCCAAGGTCGCGCCGAAACGATTGCAGGGGCCGCTGCCAGCGATCTTGTGTTTCTCAGGAAATGTGAGTGTGGCCGTGTCTGTAAAGGCTACGCCGTTCAGCTCGGACAATTCCCACGTCTTGTCAGCCGCACCGTAGCTGCGCAAAGTTTCATCTGCTTTGCACGCCCCAAGAAATGCAAGGGCTAGGGCAAGCGCGGTGCCTCGAAACATGGTTAATACCTTGTGGGGCTGCCCGATGCGACTGTTGTCGGATCGGGCAGCAATAATTTATCCAAGCAGGCGCCGTGCAATCACCTGTGCCTGAATTTCTGCGGCACCTTCAAAGATGTTTAGGATACGCGCATCGCAGAGAACTCGACTAATTTTGTATTCCAAGGCAAAACCGTTGCCGCCATGGATCTGCAAACCGTTGTCGGCAGCAGCCCATGCAACCCGTGCGCCCAGCAATTTTGCCATACCCGCTTCTACATCACACCGGCGGCCTTCGTCTTTTTCAAACGCAGAGAAATAGGTCAATTGACGGGCAATCATTATCTCGACCGCCATCATTGCCAGCTTCGAGGAAACGCGAGGGAAGTTGATCAGGGATTTGCCAAACTGCTTGCGGTCGATCGCATACTGCATTGCTATATCCAAAGCAGATTGGGCAACGCCAATTGCACGGGCAGCGGTTTGGATACGTGCAGATTCGAACGTTTCCATCAGCTGTTTAAAGCCTTTACCTTCTTCGCCGCCCAATAGGTTCTCGCCTTTGACCTGAAAGCCGTCAAATGCCAGTTCATATTCTTTCATGCCGCGATAGCCGAGAACCTCGATCTCGCCGCCTGTCATGCCATCTGTTGGGAATGGATTAGCATCGTCTCCGGGCGTCTTTTCGGCCAGAAACATCGACAAGCCTTTGTAGTCAGTCGTGTTTGGATCTGTGCGGGCCAGCAACGTCATCACATGTGTCCGCGCGGCGTGGGTGATCCATGTCTTGTTGCCAGTGATGGTATAGTTCTCGCCATCTTTTACGGCTCGTGTCCGCAATGAGCCAAGATCAGACCCGGTATTTGGTTCGGTAAACACAGCAGTAGGCAGGGTTTCGGCGCTGGAAATGCGCGGCAACCATTTAGCTTTTTGCTCATCCGTACCGCCAGCGATGATCAATTCCGCCGCGATTTCCGAGCGGGTGGCGAGGGAGCCAACACCGATGTAGCCGCGCGAAAGTTCTTCGGAAACGACACACATGGACGCCTTGGACAGGCCGAAACCGCCGTATTCTTCTGGTATGGTCAAGCCAAAGACGCCCATCTCAGCCAGTTCGTTGATAACTTCGAGGGGGATAAGTTCATCCTTGAGATGCCATTCATGCGCAAAGGGCTCAACCTTTTCGACGGCATAGCGACGAAACTGCTCGCGAATCATCTCGAGTTCTTCGTCCAGGCCTGAACGTCCGACCATGATATTCGCCGAGTGTTCCTGCATCAGATCAACCAGACGTGTGCGCGCGGCCTGTGTGTTGCCGTTCTGCGTCAGCGTTTTGATCGCCGAGTTCATAAGACTGCTTTGCGCGTCTTGGCTCAAG
>JAPKCR010000599.1 GCA_026421135.1 Sulfitobacter sp.
GTAACCATCCTGTCCGGCGTAAATAATCCTGCGCGCGTTGGCACAGTTTCGTTTGCTGTGCAGGGCATGGCTTCGCCTGAGATTGTCGCAGAGCTAAGCGAAAAGGGCATTCGAACCCACTCGCGCACGGCGGATCACTATAGCGGAAATATCCTAAAACCGCTAAACCTTCCGGATTGCGTGCGCATCTCGATGTGCCACTACAATACACGACAAGAGGTTTACCAGACGTTGCACGCACTGAATGACATCATCAGGTAACCAAAGAGAAGCCGAGTTACTGGGTCTAAAAGATGGGTTCACATCATCCAGACCCGATCGAAACGACCACGACAATAAAATCAACAAGGAGGATCTAATGATCAAATCACTTAAAACGGCTGCGGTAAGCGCAGTTCTGGCGCTTGGCATGGCTGGTACGGCTGTCGCTCAAGAGCTGACATTCTTCACCATCGGCACCGGCGGCACAGCCTATACCTACTATCCGATTGGCGGCGTGATCGCGAACGCGATCTCCAAACCCCCAGGCTCTCGTGAATGTGGCGATGGCGGTTCATGTGGGGTTGAGGGGCTCATCGCTTCTGCAGTATCCTCTCGCGGGTCTGTCGATAACGTAAATGCTATCGTGTCCGGATTGCGCGATTCAGGGTTCGCCCAGTCCGATGTTGCCTATTGGGCCTTTACCGGCACCGGCACAATGGAAGGCAACCCGCCTGCCACCGATCTACGCACAATCGCAGCCTTGTTTGAAGAGCACATCCATCTTGTTGCAATGGCCGACAGTGGCATCAACTCTGTTGCTGATCTGGCAGGCAAACGCGTGTCGCTCGACGAGCCGGGTTCCGGGACATATGTCGATGCGCTGTTGATCATGGAAGCGAACGGGCTAACCGTTGATGACCTGACACCAGAAGCACTTAAAGGTGGGGCTGCATCCGAAGCGCTGCGCAACGGCAAAATCGACGCGTTTTTCGTGGTAACCGGTTACCCAACCGGTTCCTTGGTCGAACTCGCATCGGCTGCTGATATCAAACTGGTGCCGATTGAAGGTGCTGGAGCAGACGCGCTGACTGAAAAATATGGCTTCTTCTCGTCTTCCGACATTCCAGAAGGCACCTATGAGGGTGTCGCGGGGGTAAAAACCGTTGCCGTGGGCGCACAATGGTTCACGTCAGCAAAAGCTGACGAAGAACTGATCTACAACATCACAAAAGCGCTGTGGAACGATGAATCCCGCAAGCTTCTTGATGTAGGGCATGCCAAAGGCCAAGCCATAACAGTCGAGACAGCACTTGCAGGCGTCGGCGTCCCGCTCCACGCAGGGGCCGAACGCTTCTACCGTGAAGCTGGCATACTGAAGTAAGTCACGACAACAATCTACAAGCCCCGGGTGCCAACGCTCCCGGGGCTTTTTTCGATCTCATCAAAGAGGCTTGGCCATGACCGCCGACACCACACCAGAACTCACCCCGGAACAACTGGCCGAGATCGAGCGCAAGTTTGACCCGGAAACAGCGTTTCGTCCCACAGGGAAAACGCTCGGGTTTATGATCATGGCTACTCTGGTCGCGATGTCTGTCTATCATTTCTACGCCTCTGGTTTCGGCACGATCCGCGAGCTTTTACATCGAGGCATCCACCTGTCCTTCGTTCTGGGGCTGGTCTTTTTGCTCTTTGGTCTGCGCAAGACCGACAACACTCTGCCGCCGCGTGCATGGTACCGCTTTGACGGAGTGCCGCTGATCGATATCGCGCTTGCCCTGCTGGCTGTCGGTGCCTCGCTCTACCTGCCGCTTTTGCCGCCTGCCGCTTTGGCGCAACGTGTCGGCAACCCTGCACCTTCAGACATTTTCATGGGTACAGCTTTGCTGGTTCTGACGTTGGAGGCCACCCGTCGCAGCGTCGGCCCGACGCTGCCGATAATCGGCCTGTTGTTCATTGCTTTTGCCTATTTCGGCCCGTGGATGCCCGGCGCTCTCAAGCACGGCGGCTCGTCATGGCTTGGCATCATCAACCACCTTTATATGACCAACCAAGGCATCTACGGCATCGCCATCGGTGTGATGGCGCAATATGTGTTCCTTTTTATCCTGTTTGGCGTTCTGGCGACGCGCATCGGGCTGGGACAGCTCTTCATTGATTTTGCGATGGTCATCGCTGGCCGCTATTCTGGCGGTCCCGCAAAGGTCGCGATCTTTTCCTCGGCCTTCATGGGCACGATCTCCGGATCCTCAATCGCCAACACCGTCACCACTGGCGCGCTAACCATCCCTGCGATGAAACGGGTTGGCTATCCGGCCCATTTTGCCGGAGCCGTTGAAGCGACAGCCTCGACCGGCGGTCAGATTACCCCACCGATCCTTGGCGCGGCGGCCTTCATCATGGTCGAATACCTCGAAATCCCGCTCAGGGATGTGTTGGCAGCCGCGCTCTTTCCTGCGCTGCTGCACTACTTCGGAATCTTCATCATGGTAGATCTTGAGGCCAAAAAGCTTTGTCTG
>JAPKCR010000042.1 GCA_026421135.1 Sulfitobacter sp.
TGGTGTTCGCTGCGGATATGATTGGCGGTGCTTTGCAGAAACGCATGGCTGACGCACCGCCCCCGCAGGCCCCTCGTGAACGGGTTTTTTCAGTCAATGTCGTTATGGCGACCCCAAGCACCGAGACACCCGTCTTGGAGAGCTTTGGGTCAATCCAGAGCCGCCGGACACTTGAATTGCGGGCAGCTGTTGGCGGGCGTGTGGTTGAACTCGCCCCTGATTTTGAGGATGGCGGCGAGGTTCAGGCGGGGCAGGTCTTGGTTAAACTGGATCGTGCTGATGCACTGGCAGAAGTCGCGCGCGCGAAAAGCGCTGTTCTGGATGCCGAGGCAGAGGGCCGTGATGCAGCACGCGCTTTGGATTTGGCCCGCGACGAACAGGCCGCCGCAGAGGAACAAGCTGCTTTGCGTACCCGTGCCTTTCAGCGTCAAAGCGATTTAGCAGACCGGGGTGTGGGGACTGCCACAGCTACAGAAACCGCAGAGCTTGCAGCCTCGAGCGCGCGGCAGGCCGTGTTGGCGCGCCGCCAGATTGTAACCCAAACCGAGGCGCGGATAGATCAGGCGGCCAGTCTGCTATCGCGGAGCCAGATCGCTTTGGCTGATGCGCAAAGACGGTTGGATGAGACAACGATCGCCGCGCCATTCTCTGGTAGCTTAAGCAGCGTTTTGGTCGTTGAGGGGCGACTGGTATCGGCCAACGAGCGTCTGGCAGAGCTGATCGACCCTGACGACCTTGAGGTATCCTTTCGCCTATCAACAGCACAATATGCCCGTTTGATCGATGCAGATGGTAATCTGATCAAGGCCGATTTGACGGCGACATTAGACGTGGCTGGCCTTGATCTTGAAGCGATTGGCAAGATCACGCGGGCCAGTGCAGCAGCGGGCGAGGGGGCCAGCGGGCGGCTGATCTTTGCATCGTTGACCCAGGCTCCGGGGTTCAAGCCGGGCGACTTTGTGACTGTGCGTGTCCGTGAGCCGGAACTTGAAAACGTCATCCGCCTGCCGAGTTCTGCGTTGGATGCGCAAGCCCGCGTTCTGGTGCTGGACGGTGAAAACCGGCTTGAGGCTGTGAACGTTCAGGTTCTGCGCCGCATGGGCGATGAAGTATTGGTGCGCGGAGATATTGCTGGCCGAGAGGTCGTCGAGGCGCGGTCACCCTTGCTGGGTGCAGGTATTGCGGTCAAACCCCTGCGCCCTGGTGCTGCACTTGAAGAACCCGCGATGGTCGAACTGACCGAAGAACGCCGCGCCAAACTGGTTGCCTTTGTCAAAGCCAGCACCCGTATGCCAGAGGCCGCCAAGGCGCGAGTGCTGGCGCAACTGGCCGAACCACAAGTACCCGCGCAGATGATCGAGCGTCTAGAAAGCCGGATAGGGGGATAGACCATGGCCCGCAATGTGTCGCGTACCACTGGGGGCATTCTGTCCTATTTCGTTCGTCACAAAACGGCGGCAAATCTTTTGCTTGTCGTGCTTCTGGTTTGCGGGGCCGCCGCGGCACCGAACATGCGGGCGCAGTTCTTTCCTGATGTGATCATCGACAATGTCACCGTGTCGGCCGTCTGGAACGGTGCCGGAGCCGAAGACGTGGACAGCGCCATCGTTCAGGTGCTGGAACCCGCGCTGCTAGCAGTTGAGGGGGTCGAAAGCTCGGCCGCGGCGTCGCGCGAAGGGAGCGGGGCAATTACGCTGGATTTCGAACCCGGTTGGGATATGGCGCGGGCCGCCACAGATGTGCAGACAGCCGTCGATGCGATCACGACCTTGCCCGAAGACGCCGAAGACCCCGTTGTGCGGCGTGGAGCGTGGCGTGATCGGGTAACAGATGTGGTCATTACCGGCCCCATTAGCCCCGAACAATTGGGGCGGTTTGCCGATGAATTTGTTACCCGACTTTTCGCGGCGGGTGTTACGCGCAGCACAATCCAAGGGGTGGCATCGCCGCAAACCCTGATTGAAGTGCCTTCAACCAAATTGATCAGCTATGACATTTCAATGTCCGAAATTGCCAGCGTTATCGCGACCGAGGTTGATGCCGACCCTGCCGGTGATGTGACGGGCGCAAATGCGCGAGTCCGCACGGGCACCGCCAAACGCACTGCCGAGGCGATTTCTGGTGTGGTGTTACGCACAAATGCTGACGGATCGGTTTTAACCGTGGGCGACGTGGCCCGCGTCATAGAAAAGGGATCAGACCGCGAGGTCGGTTATTTCGTGGGGCAGAACCCCGCCATCTCGGTTCGGGTTGACCGGTCAGACGGGGGCGATGCAATTGGCATTCAGCGCAGCGTGGAAGACGTGGCAGCCGAGATGGCAGTTATGCTGCCTCAAGGTGTCACAATTGAACTGATCCGAACCCGCGCCGAAGCGATCACAGGCCGTCTTGATCTATTGATCGACAACGGGTTGATGGGGCTGCTGCTGGTGGTCAGTTTGCTGTTTTTGTTCCTGAATGCCCGCACTGCTTTTTGGGTTGCCGCCGGTATCCCAGCGTCGATGGCTGCGGCGATTGCACTGATGTATGTGGGTGGGATCACGATCAACATGGTCTCGCTTTTCGGTTTGATCATCACATTGGGCATCGTTGTCGATGACGCCATTGTTGTGGGTGAGCACGCGGATTACCGTCACAAAGAATTGGGTGAAAGCCCGCTGGTTGCCGCGGAGAACGCTGCGCGTCGTATGGCGCTGCCGGTTTTTGCGGCCACGTTGACCACGATCATCGCGTTCTTTGGGCTGCTGGCCGTCGGCGGGCGCTTTGGTAGCTTGATTGGCGACATCCCCTTGACCGTGATTGCCGTTTTGGCGGCATCGCTGGTTGAATGCTTTTTGATTCTGCCGAACCATATGGCCCATGCGATGGTGTCCGGGGCCAAAGAACATTGGTATGATCTGCCCAGTCGGGTGGTGAACAAAGGGTTCTTGTGGGGCCGCGAAAAACTGTTTCGCCCCTTTATGGCAGGTGTGATTGCAGGCCGGTATATCGTATTGGCGGGGGTTATTGCGGTGCTGGCCTCGCAGGTTGCGCTGTTCATTCAGGGCGACGTGCAATGGCGGTTCTTCAATGCGCCAGAACGAGGATCTGTCACCGGCAACTTTGCCATGGTCGAAGGTGCCACCCGCGAAGACACGATCGAAATGATGCGGGAAATGCAAAGGGCGACGGAAAGCTTGGGGGCTGAATATGCAGATCGCCATGGCACCAACCCGATTAACTATGTCATCGCCCAAATTGGTGGAAATGCGGGGCGTGGCCTTGACGGTGCTGACAGCAAAGACGCCGATCTGCTGGGAGGCATTTCGATTGAGCTGATTGATGCTGATTTGCGTCCCTATTCCAGCTTTGCCTTTGTGGCGGAACTGCAAGATGCAGTTGTAAATCATCCGTTGGTCGAAACCGTCAGCTTTCGGGGGTGGCGATCCGGCCCCGGTGGTGACGCATTGGACGTACAGTTTTACGGCGCTGATACAGACGTATTAAAGGCCGCATCCGAAGATTTGCAGAACGCCTTGCGCCGCTATTCCGAAGTGAGCGCAGTGCAGGACAATCTGGCCTATGATAAGGAAGAGCTGATACTTGATCTGACGCCGCAGGGGCAATCGCTGGGCTTTACCATCGACACACTTGGCCGCGCGCTGCGCAACCGTCTGGGCGGGATCGAGGCCGCAACTTATCCTGACGGGCCGCGTTCCGCCACGATCCGGGTCGAACTGCCCGAGGGCGAACTAACGGCAGATTTTCTGGACCGCACCCAGATGCGCACGCCAGATGGCCACTATGTGCCCCTAGCCGATATCGTGAGCGTCGAGCGGCGCACAGGTTTTAGCACGGTCCGTCGCGAAAACGGGATCAGGCTGATTTCGGTGACGGGCGATATTTCCGAAGACGACCCCGTCCGCGCGACCGAGATTACGACAACCCTGCAAGACGAAATCCTACCCACAATCGCGTCAGAGCGTCAGGTGGAATTTCGTATCAGCGGGCTTAGCGAGCAGGAAGACACGTTCCTTTCCGAGGCGTTGACGGGTTTGATTCTGGTCCTGACAGGGATCTATTTGGTGCTTTGCTGGGTCTTTGGCAGTTGGACACGCCCTTTGGTGGTGATGTCGATAATCCCGTTCGGACTGGTTGGCACTATTTATGGTCACTCGGTATGGGACGTCCCGCTGAGTATGTTCACTGTTGTGGGGCTGCTGGGGATGACTGGCATTATCATTAACGATTCTATTGTCTTGATCGGCACGATTGACGAATACGGCGAAACGCGTGGGGTTATCCCTTCGATCATCGATGGTGCTTCTGACAGGTTGCGGCCCGTGATGCTGACGACGATGACCACGGTCTTGGGGATGGCCCCGCTGCTGTACGAGCAAAGCCAGCAGGCGCAGTTTTTGAAGCCGACGGTCATCACATTGGTCTACGGCCTTGGCTTTGGCATGTTCTTGGTACTGCTTTTGGTGCCTGCGCTAATCGCGGCGCAACATGACATATCGCGGCAAGTGCGTGCCATGCGCCGCGGCTTGCGCGCGCGCGTCCCGGGCTTGCGCTTTGGCTTGGTGTTTCTTTGGGCCCTCGTGATCGGATGGGCTGCCTTGACGCTTGGTTGGGCCGGTTGGCAGGGCGCATTGCATCCGGTTTTGCTGGCGCTTGTGCCGGGAATGGCAGCGATGTCACCACTTACGGCAGCGCTATTGCTGTTTATCGGGGGTGCAGCCGTGCTGTCGCTTGCGGGCTATATATTCGGGGCCACGGTGTTCACGCTGTCGCAGCGCAAGCGCACCGTTTGATCAACCGGGCGTGCAGCCCAGGATATCGACCGCATGTTTGCTGCCCAGCACTGTCATCCGGATTTGCGACCGGTTCAGGGCAATTGGTCCACCTGTTGAATGCGCCACATCAACCTTCGACGTCAAAGTTTTGCCCTGCCGTTTGGAATCGGCTTCGCTGACCCACAAATCGGGTTGTCCTGTTTCGATCACGACCAGTTCCTGACCGCCTGCATCGGGCAAGGTAATCACCGTCTCAAGCTCTAGATCGCCATCGTTAAGGCTGATCGTACAGCTGGCATTGGCAACGCCTGCCTCTTTTGCAGAAAAGGGGCGCTGGGCAAGGGAGGCAGCAATTGCGGGCACTGCACGGGTCGCGTCAGTGTCGATGATACCTTCCAGATGCAATTGCGCAGGCACGCAGATGTCACTGCACACGCCCATATCGATCGTGGTTTTCAGATGAACGGCTTCGCCCTTTTTGGGCACACTGATCACCAAAGGCAAAACAACTTGGGTTTTGTATCCAATTGTCGTCAGGTTTTTTTCACGAAACACTGTAGGGGCCGGCCATTCTACAGCTACAGCCGACAGGTTCTTTGAACCGTTCCAGTCAAAATGCGGTGGGATGCCCATATCACCAGGCGCGCGCCAATAGGTTTTCCAGCCCGGCGCCATCGTCATACGGATCGCCGCGACGCGGTTGCCATCGGGCAGCACCCACCCCTGCAGGATTTCGCCTTTGATCACATCCATTGCGGATGCAGGCAGGGGGGCTAGCAATGTTGCGACGATAATCGAGAGAAGTGTTCTTTTCATGCGTCTTTCATGCGCCAAAGGCCGAAGCCTGCCAAGTCACTATTGTATTATGTAACGTTACAGTATGGCGGGGTTGAAAGGATGCAACCTACGCGTCATGCTGATCTGGTAGGATAGTGAACGCGCAAGGAGGTGGCGATAATGGATCTAACAGGCCAACTGCTGGTTGCAATGCCCGGCATGGGAGATCCACGGTTTGATCATTCAGTCATCTATGTCTGCACCCATTCAGCCGAAGGCGCGATGGGGTTAATTGTCAACAAACCAGCGACAAAGCTGAAGCTCACGGATGTGCTGGACAAGCTAAGTGCCGTAGATTTCAACGATTCTTCGGAGTTGGGCGTGCATTTTGGGGGGCCTGTCGAAACTTCTCGCGGGTTCGTTTTGCACAGCGCGGAGTACCAGTCTGTCTTGCATACGCTAGACGTCGCAGACGGTTTCGCGATGACCGCTACCCTTGATATTCTTGAGGACATCGCCCGCGGCAAGGGGCCCAAACGGGCGTTGCTGATGTTGGGTTACGCCGGTTGGGGGGCAGATCAGCTAGAGAGCGAGATTGCGCAAAACGGCTGGCTAACCTGTGATCCGACGCCCGAGATGGTATTCGATTCGCCTGATGCCGATAAATGGGCGGTCGCGCTGGCGTCCCTCGGCATTGATCCGCTGAGCCTGAGTGCAACGGCCGGACACGCTTGATCAGCGTGGTGCGGCAGCCCGGCGCAGGCGGTCGTTGATAGCCCTGCCAAGCCCGTGATCGGGAATGGGTGCGACGGCGATGGGTTTGGCCATTGCATCCAAAGCATGCAGGCAATCAAACAAGTTTGCGGCAGCTTGGGTCAGGTCACCGGATGGCGACAGGTTCAGGTCGCCCGCGATGGAGCCAAACCCCAGCAGAACTTCACCTTCCAAAGCTGTCTCGGCATCCAGGCGAACTTGCGCTGTGGGCGCATAATGCGACGCCATTTGCCCCGGCGCGATGATCTCGGCACCGTTTGCCACGTCAATCCGCATGCCAAGGGCGGCCTCGATCGCTTCAACGGGCAAGCCTCCTGCACGCAGCAATGTGGGGCTTGCAAGGTTTAGCCCAATGATGGTGCTTTCCAGCCCGACGGTACATGGGCCATCATCCACAACCGCGTCGATCCGTCCGTCCAGCCCGGCCAGAACATGGGCAGCTGTCGTCGCGCTGATGCGGCCCGAAGGATTTGCGGAGGGTGCCGCGATGGGGCCGTCAAACGCCTGCAAAATTGCGCGCGCGGTGGGGTGCGCGGGTACACGTAGGGCAACACTATCCAGCCCCGCCGTTACAAGCGACGACAATCCGTGATTGTCAGCAAGGGGCAGAACCAGCGTTAGCGGGCCGGGCCAAAATGCCGAGGCAAGAATTTCTGCATTGTCGGACCAGATGCCGTAGCGCCGCGCGTGATCTGCTTCTGCCAGATGCACAATCAGCGGATTAAAGCTTGGCCTGCCCTTTGCCTCGTAAATACGGGCAACAGCCGCGCCATTGCGGGCATCTGCCGCCAATCCGTAAACCGTTTCGGTGGGCAGCGCGACCAATCCTCCAGCGGTCAAAATAGTGGCGGCACGGGTAACCCCTTGGGGGTCAGGCTTCAGGATCTCGGTCATCTGTTCGCTCAAAGCCTTTGTGACGCTGTGTTTCGGGTTGCGGTGGCGGGCCAGTCGCAGCATCCTTGCGAAACTGCCCCCGATTTGTGTTTGTGGGCTTATCAGGTCGTTGCTCTATTTGCCAAGCAGACGCGCACGCCCAAGGAGGAAATACGATGCCATACCGCGCCCCTGTCGAAGATTATAATTTTCTTTTCAACCATGTTGTCGGGCTTGAGGACGTGCGTGCCACAGACAAGTTCGCGGATGCCACAGATGATGTGAGCCGGGCAATTCTGGAAGAAGCAGGCAAGCTTTGTAGCGACATCATGGCCCCCTTGCAGCGTCCCGGCGACCTTCACCCTGCCAAGCTGGAAAACGGTGTTGTGCGCACGTCGCCGGGTTATGCCGAGGGTTTCAAAGCCATCGCAGAGGGCGGTTGGATCGGTATCAGCGCAGACCCGGAATTTGGCGGGATGGGGCTGCCATTGACCATGGCCAGCGCCGTGAACGAAATGATGAGCGGCGCATGTCTGTCCCTGCAACTGGCCCCGCTGATGAGCCAGGGCCAGATCGAAGCGCTTGAGCACCACGCCAGCGACGCGATCAAAGAACTGTATTTACCCAAGCTGATCAGCGGCGAATGGACGGGTACAATGAACCTGACCGAGCCGCAGGCCGGATCGGACGTGGGTGCCTTGGCATCCAAGGCCGAAGACAACGGCGACGGCACGTTCAGCATTTCGGGTCAGAAAATCTATATCAGCTGGGGCGACAACGATTTCGCAGACAATGTCTGCCATCTGGTGCTTGCACGTCTGCCGGGTGCCCCTGCGGGCACCAAGGGAATCAGCCTGTTTTTGGTGCCCAAGTTCCTGCCAAACGAAGATGGCAGTCTGGGTGCCAGAAACACGCTGCAGGTCGTCAGCCTTGAACACAAGATGGGTCTGCACGGATCACCAACTTGCGTGATGCAATATGATAAAGCCGTGGGTTGGCTGGTTGGCGCAGAGCAAGGCGGGATGGCCGCGATGTTTACGATGATGAACAACGCCCGGCTTGGCGTCGGCGAACAAGGTATCGGCGTTGCAGAAGCGGCCTATCAGCATGCGCTGTCCTATGCGCTGGACCGCAAGCAGGGCAAAAACATCAAGCCGGACGGATCGGGCACCATTATTGACCACGCAGACGTGCGCCGGATGCTGATGACGATGAAGGCCGAAACCTTTGCGGCGCGGGCCATCGCGGCCAGCTGTGCGGTCGCCATCGACATGACCAACGCCACAGGCGAGGCCGAATGGAAGTCACGTGCGGCTTTCCTGACCCCGATCACCAAGGCATTTGGAACGGATGTCGGGATTGAGGTTTCCCAAATGGGCGTCCAGGTGCATGGCGGTATGGGCGTGATCGAAGAAACCGGCGCTGCGCAATTCTATCGTGATGTCCGCGTGACCGCGATTTACGAGGGAACCAACGGGATTCAGGCGATGGATCTGGTGGCACGAAAGATGATGGATGGCGGCGAGGCCGCAAACCGTCTTATGGACGAGATCGAAACCCACGCTGAGGCGGCGCGCGAGGCGTTCCCGAACATGGCCGACGCGGTCTGGCAGGCAACTGAAACCCTGCGCGAAGCTACTGAGTGGCTGGTTGCCCAAGACGACATGGACGTGCGATTTGCCGGAGCGGTGCCGTATCTTAGGGCCTTTGCACGGGTGTTGGGTGCGCATTTGCACCTCAAGGCGGCGTTGGCGGACAAGGGCGGTGCGCGCGAGAAGTTGGCGCGGTTCTATATCCTGCGCTTGTTGCCAGAACACGCAGGACTGCTGGTTCATGCGCAGTCGGGGGCGGATGATCTGTTTGCGCTGACCACCGACGAATTGGTCGCCTGATGGCTGACATGAAACCTGTTGGCCTGCGCTATCCTTGGGATACGCCGCCCGCCCACGACGAAGCGATCGAGGTCGCCCCGGGCGTTCTTTGGCTGCGTTTGCCGCTGCCGATGAAGCTGGATCACGTGAATGTCTATGCGTTTGACGAAGGCGAAAGCTGGACCATCGTTGACACCGGTTTTTCGTCCAAGAAGACCAAGGCAATCTGGACTGACCTGATTGCAGGCCCGCTTGGGGGCAAGCCGGTTTCGCGGGTGGTCGTGACCCACCACCACCCTGATCACATCGGGTTGGCGGGTTGG
>JAPKCR010000600.1 GCA_026421135.1 Sulfitobacter sp.
CAGACGTCGTAGCATAGCCCGATATGGCGTGGCAGCGCGGCGGCGGCCTCCGCTTCAGTTAGTCCGGTCAACTTTGACAGCTGCGCAACTGCGGTATCGCTGAACAGGTAATCCCGAAAGAAATCCACGGTTTCTGCGATGGTTTCCAAAATGCAATATGGTTCTGGCTCAATAGCTAGCGCCACTGTAACGCCACTGGTTTTTTGCAATTTCACAAGGTGCGCGACAGATCGAATGTAGTTATCGGCCATCGTACCCATCGCGCCGTCTGCCAACGGCTTGATGGTCCCGGGTACCGTCGACAGACTGATAGTTTCCCCTGCCGGCGCAATTTCGGCCATTAAATCAGCCAGTTCGTTGGTGTACTTAACCCTCTCGGCGGATCGCCAGTCAGGTTGATAAACCTCTTCCTTGACCCGCGTGCCATGAAAGGGGCCATAGGGAAATCCGTTGACGGTCACCCCGCTATATCCCCCGTCATCCAATAACGCTTTTAAAGCAGCGCGTTTCTGCGGGGCAGCCAGTTCATCAAGCGCCTCTCCTGAAAAACGTAAGCCGACAGCAAATGGGGCATCCGGGCACATGGCTTTTTTCACGGCGGCGACTGGCCCGGTCAAAGCCTCTTGAACGTCATCCCATGTCTGTGTTGCATGGATATTCATGCAATAGGTCAAATGGCCCAACCCTCCGGGCAATTTCATTCAACGGTTCTCCCGCGCTTTGAGCCAGCTCAACGACTGTTGGACGATCTCACCGTCCATCGAATGCACCTCGAAGCCAGTGCCAAGTTCGCTCAACAACGTAATTGTCAGCTCGCCACCCAGATGTTCCTGAAACTCGTCCAGACCAACCAACAGCGCAAGGCGGCCCGATGCGTCCCGGCTTTCCAATGCAGGATGGAATATCCGAAATCCCAGTGTTTCAAGCAGCACAACAACCCGCTCATCTTCGCCTTCCGGCAAAAGGCCTGATAGCACCGAATAGCGCGCGTCCAGTGCAATTCCGATAGCGACGGCTTCTCCGTGCCGCACATGGTGGTTGGTCAGGGCTTCTAGCTTGTGCGCGGACCAGTGGCCAAAGTCCAAAGGTCGTGCCGACCCCATTTCGAACGGATCACCGCCCTGCGCAATCTGGTGCATATGCAGCTCTGCTGACCGGCGCACCATGTATTCCTCGGCCTGAGGCTGGAAGGTCGCCAATGCGTCAACATTTTCTTCGAGCCAGAGGTAAAAATCGCGGTCTCGTATCAGCGCCACTTTTACGGCCTCGGCTATCCCAGCGACCCGTTCGGCCCGCGGCAGGCTTTTGAGGAAATCAAAATCACTTAGCACGGCCCAAGGGGGCGCAAATGTACCGATATAGTTCTTGATGCCTTTGAAGTTCACCGCGTTCTTGACGCCAACGCCGCTGTCGTTTTGCGACAATACTGTTGTTGGGATGCGAATATGGCGCACGCCACGGTGCGATGTCGCCGCGGCAAGGCCGACCGCATCCAGCACCGCGCCGCCGCCAATTGCAATCACATAGGAATGGCGGTCAATTGCATGAGTGTGAATGGCGCTTTGCATGCGTTCCACATGGGCAAGGTCCTTTTTGACAACCTCCCCACCGGGCACGCGCATGGGTGCCGCGATAAGTTCGAGCTTCTCAGAATGGGCGTCGAAATAGGTGGCAATTTTCTGATCCAAATCTAGGTCTGCCAACCCCTCGTCTATGATAAAGAAACAGCGGTGTCTTTTGTCTGCTTCATCGCCGGCGACGATTTCGGCGAACAGGCCCTTGGCAGGGTCAAAAAGCCCACGCATGAATGCGACGGGGTAATGATAGGGGACGGAAAATTTCTGCTGGTAGACGAATGCAGTTTCATCATCTTGAGCGGTGTCTACGGGCTTAGTTTTCATGACAAATCCCCCCATTGCTCTCGTCAAAATCGGGCAGCTTGACCTTCGAGCAATTGAAAGCTTAGATGGTGAGTGGTTGTTACTCAACCTTTATATAGGAACGGTCATGCGAATTGCCTCAGGTATCTTTTGCGTCATTATGGTCGCGTTTACGGTGGTTCAATTCAACGACCCCGATGCCTTACTGTGGGCCATCATCTATGGCGTGATCGCTATTTGGTGTGGTCTGGCGGCCTTTCGCACAGAGATTTTGTCGAAGGACTGGGGCAGTCGCTTGCTGGTTTTGTCTCTCGCACTGGCTTCGTTCGCCGTGGTTTGGTATTTCCCCAAGACGCCTGGTTTCTGGCACACTGAAGTCTGGTGGGAAACCGAAACAGCCCGCGAGGGAATGGGCATGATGGTTGCGTTTATCGCTTTGATCGTTGCGTGGCTGACGGGGCGAAGCCGGAATACTCTTCGCTAAGCCAGCAGGAAAAGCTATCGCACCACCTTGGTACCCAAGCGGGGCAAAAAAACCTGCAAAGCTTTTGTTGCGTGAAGATTGAGCCGATCCACTTAGCCCAAATCTGTTTGCGCCGCATAGGCCCCTATTGTTC
>JAPKCR010000043.1 GCA_026421135.1 Sulfitobacter sp.
GCGCGTCTTGTACGAGATGCTGTCCTGGCGGCCTTCTGGTGTGATCATCGCGGGGCTGGAGCACTCGGACGCCACCCGTGCCATGTTGAAAAACGCAGGCATCCCTGTGGTAGAAATCATGGACGTCGATGGCCGTCCAATCGACGCCGTCGTGGGAATTTCGCATCGTCGTGCCGGGCAGGAAATGGCCAAGGCGATCCTGAAAGAGGGCTATGAACATATCGGGTTCATGGGGACCAAGATGCCGTTGGACCACCGCGCCCGCAAACGGTTTGAAGGGTTCACCGAAGGTCTGGCGAAGGCAGGCATCGAGATCGAGGACCGCGCGTTTTATTCAGGTGGATCGGCGTTGGCCAAAGGGCGCGAGATGACCCAAGAGATGCTGGAGCGGTCGCCCGATCTGGATTTTCTGTATTATTCAAATGACATGATTGGTGCAGGGGGGCTGCTGTATCTTATCGATCAGGGTATTGATATTCCCGGGCAGATCGGCTTGGCCGGATTTAACAACGTCGAACTGTTGCAGGGTCTGCCAAGGCAGTTGGCCACGATGGATGCGTGTCGCGCAGAAATCGGCCGTGCTGCGGCGCAAATTATTCTGAACGACACATTGGACGAACCGGACCCCGACTTGCAAACTCATGTCACGATGACCCCAGTCCTTTCACTGGGGGATACGTTGCGCCGCAAGCGTAGTGGATGAACACCCTCACGCTGAGCAACCAAGACGCTCGGCGTCTGTTTCTGCACCGTCATCTGCTAAGTGACGCGCCGCAGGGCGAGGCAAAAGGTGACGCGCTGTTACAGGTCATCCAGGGCTTGGGCTTCGTCCAGCTTGATAGCATCAACACGGTCGCGCGTGCGCATGATCTGATCCTGTTTTCCCGCAAACCTCGATATCGCCCTGAAAGGTTGAAGCAGCTTTATGAAAACGATGGTGCACTGTTTGAACATTGGACCCATGACGCTGCGGTGATCCCGATGGGGTATTATTCCTATTGGGAAATGCGCCGCCAGCGTGATGCCGAGACCCTGCGCAAACGCTATCGCAACTGGCACAAGCACGACTTTGAATCGCAGTTTGAAAAGCTTTTGGATCAAATCCGTGAACAGGGCCCTGTGTGTTCAGCTGATGTTGGCAAGGACGAAAAGCGGTCAAACAGTGGGTGGTGGGATTGGCACCCTTCAAAGACTGCGTTGGAGTATCTTTGGCGGACAGGGGCATTGCATGTCATCGGCCGTGACGGATTTCAGAAGCGATATGATCTGACGGAAAGGGTGTTGGATACACATCTGTGTAACCCGCCTGCGGCACCGGATGATCCTGCGACGATTGACTGGTGCTGTAGTGGCGCGTTGGATCGGTTAGGTTTTGCAACCCACACCGAACTCGCAGCGTTCTGGGATCATATCAGCCCGTCTGAAGCAAAAGACTGGGTGGCCGAAGAACTGGCCGCAGGGCGCTTGCAACCGATCATGGTGACTTGTGCCAATGGCGAAAAGCGTAGTGCCATTGCGCGCCCTGGCATCGCGCGCGATCCAGCGCTGCAAATTGCACCAACCCTACGGCTGCGCGTGCTTAGCCCTTTTGATCCGGCTTTGCGTGACCGCAAGCGCGCGGAACGGTTGTTCGGTTTTAACTACAGGGTGGAGATGTTCGTCCCCGAGGCCAAGCGCACCTATGGCTATTACGTTTTCCCGATCCTGCAAGGCGACACCATCATCGCCCGCGTAGACATGAAGGCGTTTCGCAATCGTGACACTTTGGTGGTGCGCGCCCTTTGGCCGGAGCCGGGCACGCGGTGGGGCAAAGGCAAGCAAGCTGCGTTCGAGGCGGAGCTGACGCGGTTAACCAAGCTGGCAGGCGTATCCCAGGTCAGCTTTGACGACGATTGGCTGCGTGCGCCAAAATCCAAGTAGACTGCACGGTTTTTGGGCGCGATCTCCGTTCGAGTCTTCGAACGATGTCATTTTGTAAACATTTTGTTGACGTAATGCATTTCTGTGCCAGAGTGACGTCAAAGGAATCATGATCATGCGTTTGCCCAGAGCCTCTCAGCGGGGACCATTGCGATGACCCGCCATGTCGCCATCATTGGTGCAGGGATCGTTGGTGTCTCCACGGCCATTTGGCTGCAGCGTGCGGGTGCAAAGGTGACCATCATTGATCGTGCTGGACCGGGCACTGGTACCTCTCACGGGAATGCTGGTGTGCTTGCGGCAAGCGGTGTTGCCCCGGTGACCGGACCGGGGTTGTTGCGCAAAGCACCGTTTATGCTGCTCGACCGCGATGTACCTTTGTACCTGCGCCTGTCCTATTTGCCGCGCTTGTTACCGTGGTTAAGGAAATACATGAGCTATGCTAATGACGCTGACACGAGACGCATTTCGGCAGCACTTGCCCCTATTGTCAGCGACAGCGTTGAGCAACACAAAAGCCTGACTGCCGATCTGGGCCTGTCCGATTGGGTGACCGACAGCGACTATGTCTTTGCCTATCGCAAACGCGGGGATTTCGACGCTGAGGCCTATACTTGGGCGTTGCGTACGCAAGCCGGCTTTTCGCCGACTCTGGTCGAAGGCGGGGCAGTGCATGAATATGAACCAGCGCTAGGGCCGGAGATCACCTGCCTTGCTACGTTGAAAGATCACGGCTTTATCCGAGATCCGGGGGGCTACGTTGTTGCTTTGGCAGCCGCGTTTGAAAAGGCGGGCGGTACTTTCCTAAGGGCTGAGGTCAAGGATTTCGATCTGACCGACGGCACAGTGACGGCCGTCCAAACCACACAAGGCACTGTAACATGCGACGATATCGTGCTGGCCGCGGGCGTGTGGTCAAAGCCGCTGATGGCCAAGCTGGGACTTAACGTACCGCAGGAATCTGAACGAGGCTATCACGTGATTTTCGAAGGTGCGACCGGCGGGCCGACACGGCCGACCATGATCGCCAGCGGCAAATTCGTCGCCACACCAATGGCCCAAGGTGTGCGCTGCGCGGGTATCCTCGAATTCGGCGGGCTTGAGGCTGGTCCTTCCAAGGCACCACTGGCCCTGCTGCGCCGGCAGGCCAAGGCGGCGTTCCCGAATCTGACGGCCACCAACGAAATCGAATGGTTGGGGCACAGGCCAGCCCCCAGCGACAGCTTGCCCCTGATCGGGCAGGTCGGCACAAGCCGGGTCTATGCCGCCTTTGGTCATCACCACATCGGGTTGACCGGCGGGCCAAAAACTGGCCGTCTGATTGCAGGCATGATCATGGATCAGCCAATGAACACCGACATGAAACCCTATCATCCACAACGGTTCAGCAACGTCTGAACCACCGAAATCACCAACAAGGAGAGAGACATGAAGCTGACTAATAAACTGATGACAGGCGTCGCGACCGCAGCGATTGCCATGACAAGCGCACTGCCCGTACTGGCCGCCGAAAAGTGGGACATGCCGATGGCGTATTCCGCGTCAAATTTCCATTCCGAGAACGGCATGACCTTTGCGAAATGCGTGACCGATGGAACCAGCGGAGAGATCGAGATTACCGTCCACCCCGGCGGGTCGCTGATTGCTGGCGCTGACATCAAGCGCGCCATCCAAACCGGACAAGTGCAACTGGGCGAACGCCTTTTGTCCGGTCATCAAAACGAAAACGTGCTGTTCGGATTTGATTCCATTCCATTCCTTGCACCGTCTTTCGACGATTCCGACAAACTGTGGAAGGC
Source organism: Sulfitobacter sp. (assembly GCA_026421135.1). GTDB lineage: Bacteria > Pseudomonadota > Alphaproteobacteria > Rhodobacterales > Rhodobacteraceae > Sulfitobacter. Next base: position 3,720 of record JAPKCR010000043.1, read on the forward strand.
CGCCAAACCCAAAATCGAAGAGCTGCTTGCCGAGCAGAACCTGACCTTGCTTTATAACGTACCATGGCCACCCCAAGGGCTGTACTTCAAGAAAGACGTGAACAGCGTCGAAGACATGAAGGGCGTCAAATTCCGGTCTTATAACAACGCGACCAGCCGTCTGGCCGAACTGACAGGCATGTTGCCCGTTACGATTGAAGCCGCTGAACTAAGCCAGGCCTTTGCCACGGGCGTCGCGGAATCGATGATCTCGTCAGGTGCAACCGGCTATGATCAAAAGGTTTGGGAGAGCCTGACCAACTTTTACGAAGTCGATGCTTGGCTGCCACGCAACTATGTCATGGTAAACAACGACGTTTGGTCCGATGTGTCTGATGCCAACAAAGACATTATCACTACCTGCGCAACCGAGGCAGAAGCACGTGGTTTGCAGGCGTCCAAGGACTATACCCAGTTCACCTATGACGGTCTGCGCGAAGGCGGCATGAAAGTTGGGCCCGCAAGCGACGACCTGATGTCCGGCTTGCGTGCTGTGGGTGAGACCATGACGTCGGAATGGCTTGAGTCGGCTGGCGATGAAGGCAAGGCCATCGTCGATGGTTACAAATCGATGCAGTAAGCATCCGTTCGGCGGCCCTTTCAAACGGGCCGCCGTTTCTTTCCGCCAAACGGAGATTTCCCAATGAAAGCCCTGCGCAAATCGCTTGATGCACTCTACTTGATTTCGGGTGCCTTGGCTGCTGCATGCCTGATCGCGATTTTGTTGCTGATCGTGGTGCAAATGGTCGCGCGCTGGACTGGCGAAGTCTTTCCCGGTGCGGCAAGTTATGCAGGTTACGCTATGGCGGGGGCCAGTTTTCTGGCCTTTGCCAACGCGTTGAACCGCGGCACACATATCCGCGTGTCGATCTTGCTGAACGCATTGCCCGATGGGCCAAAGCGGTTGCTGGATATCTGGTGTTTCGGACTGGCGTCAGCCATCGCGTGGTATTTCACCTATTACGCCTATTGGTTTGTTTATTGGTCGTGGAAATTCAACGAGGTCAGTCAGGCGCAAGACGCTACTGCCTTGTGGATTCCGCAATCGGTGATGGTGGTCGGAGGCGCGATCCTTGCCATTGCCCTGACTGACAATCTGATAAATCTGATCGTTAAGGGCGAACACCGCCTGACCCGCGATCTTGTCGATCAAAGCTTTGGGGAGTGATGCGTTGACTGAACTTTACGCAATCGTCCTCTTCCTCGTCGTCCTCTTCTTTTTGCTTGGTACAGGTGTGTGGGTTGGCCTTGCCCTAATGGGTGTCGCTTGGGTCGGGATGGAGCTGTTCACAACGCGCCCAGTCGGCGACGCGATGGTCACGACGATCTGGGCCTCGTCCAGCTCTTGGACCCTGACAGCCTTGCCGCTTTTCATCTGGATGGGGGAGATCCTGTTCAGAACCCGCCTGTCCGAGGATATGTTCAAAGGTCTGTCGCCGTGGCTGGCCAAACTGCCCGGTGGGCTGGTTCACACCAATATCGTCGGCTGCACTGTGTTTGCTGCTGTGTCCGGATCCTCTGCTGCGACGCTGACCACGGTTGGCAAAATGTCGATCCCGGAACTACGGGCGCGCAATTACCCTGAAAAGATGATCATCGGTACGCTGGCCGGTGCCGCAACCCTTGGTCTGATGATCCCGCCGTCGCTGGCGCTGATCGTCTACGGGGTGACTGTGAACGAAAGCATAACCAAGCTGTTCTTTGCCGGCGTGTTGCCTGGCCTGTTATTAGCAGTGATGTTCATGGCTTACGTGGCGTTTATCTCACTCACCTCCAAAGACTGGAACCCCACAGTCGAGCGCGACATGGGCTTTGCCGACAAGCTGCGAAACTCGCGATTCTTGCTGCCTGTGTTTGCGCTGATTTCTGTCGTTATCGGGTCGATGTATCTGGGTTTCGCCACAGCAACCGAAGCCGCAGCGATTGGCGTGATCGGTGCCCTGATGCTGGCGCTTTTACAAGGTTCACTGAGCTGGAGCAGCTTTCAGCAAAGCTTGATGGGCGCGATGCGCACGTCTGCGATGATCGCACTAATTTTGGCGGGCGCGGCATTTCTCAAGCTGTCGATGGGCTTTACCGGTTTGCCACGGGCACTGGCCGATGGCATCGCAGGGATGGAGCTTTCGCGTTTCCAACTGCTCATGGCATTGCTGGTATTCTACATCGTGCTCGGCATGTTTTTGGACGGTATTTCGTCGGTTGTGCTGACCATGGCAGTGGTTGAACCCATGGTCCGTGACGCGGGAATTGATCTGATCTGGTTCGGCATTTTCGTCGTAGTTGTCGTTGAGATGGCGCAAATTACCCCGCCCATCGGGTTTAATCTATTTGTACTCCAAGGCATGACCGATCACGAAATGGGCTATATTACCAAAGCCGCATTGCCAATGTTCGCGATCATGGTGGTCATGGTGTTCGTTTTGATTTTCTTTCCAGACATCGCCACGTGGTTGCCAGACAACATTAGACAAGGCCCGTCATGAGCCAGTTTCCTAAAATTCAAACTGTTGGCCTTACGGGTATTTTGATCAGCTTTGCCGACACCATGTCAGAGCCCGCTAACCGTGCAGCCTTGTCATTTCGTGCAGCAATTGACGCCGCTGATTGGCCCGAAGTGTCCGAGACCAGTACATCGCTTGTGTCGACCTTTCTGCAGGTCGATTTGGTGACCCAGCCTTTGGACGCGATGCTGATGCGGCTGAATGATATGCTGGACACCCAAGACTGGTACACCGCCCCTTTACCGTCGGGTCGCACGTTGTGGCATATTCCGACAGTCTACGGCACCGATCTGGCCCCCCAGCTTGAAGAAGCGGCTGAACTGGCTGGCCTTGATCCTGATGCGGCGATTGCAGAACTGTCGCAGGCCCGCGTGCGCGTTTTGACCATCGGATTTGCGCCCGGTCAGCCCTATATGGGCGAGCTGCCGAAAAACTGGGATATACCGCGCCAACAAGCTTTGACGAAATCGGTGCCCGCGGGGGCTTTGATCGTCGCGATCCGGCAGTTGATTATCTTTACCAATGCGTCCCCCACTGGATGGCGTCATATCGGGCAGACCGCGTTCAAGACCTTTCGACCGCTCAGCGAAAGCCCGTTTTCTCTATCTCCGGGGGACGAGCTGTGCTTTCCGTCCGTCTCGCGCAGCGCATTTGACAAGATCGTGGCGACTGACACATCCGGTGCCGGCGGCGCAGAGACGGAGGTGCTGTCGTGACAACAACCCTCACCATCGTGCAGGCTGGCCCCGCCCTGACGATTCAGGACCGTGGCCGTGCTGGCTGGTTGGCCCAAGGGCTGACCAAAGGCGGCGCGGCCGATCTGGTTGCCCTTTACGAAGGTGCGGCGCTATTGGGCCAGTCCCCCGATCTGGCCGCGATCGAGATGACAGGCACGGGCGGTACTTTTACCGCCAACGCCGACATTCGCATTGCCCTGACAGGGGCCAGCATGGCCGCCAACATCGACGGTGAAACCATCGTCTGGAACGCCAGTCACCTGCTGCCCGCAGGGGCCAAGCTGACCATTGGCGGGGCGACATCCGGCACCTATGGCTATCTGCACATCGGTGGCGGTATTGCGACAGAACCAGTGTTAGGCGCGCGTGCCAGCCACCTAAGTGCCGGTCTGGGTGCCGCGCTTAAATCCGGTGACAGCTTTCCGATTGGGGCCGACAAGGGGCAAGGGACGGGCCAGAAACTCCCCCGTGATAGCCGCTTTGACGGTGGCGTAGTCCGGGTCGTCGCAAGCATGCAAACCGACCGCTTCACGGCCGAGGAGCGAGACCGCTTTACTGCAACGCAGTTCGCCCGCGACCCCCGTGCCAACCGCATGGGCGTGCGCATGGATCACGACGGCGCGGGGTTTCACGCCGAAGGCGGACTGACCATCCTGTCCGAAGTCATCGTTCCGGGCGACATCCAGATCACCGGTGATGGTGCCCCTTTTGTGCTGATGGGTGAATCGCAAACCACGGGTGGCTATCCCCGCATGGGCACGGTGATCCCGCGCGATTTGCCGCGCGTTGTACAGGCAACGGCGGGCACCAAGATAACATTTGAATTCGTCTCGCTTGAACAGGCGATCGCACTGGAAATCCAACACCGCCGCGATATCAAGGCGCTGCCAGGCCAAGTGACCGCGTTGATCCGCGATCCTGCAACGATCAAAGACCTGCTTTCCTACCAGATGGTCGGGGGTATGACCTCGGCCACGGACAACCCGTTTGAGAAGGATACCTGATATGACCACTGTCGACCTGAACGCCGATATGGGCGAAAGCTTTGGCCCTTGGAAAATGGGCGATGACGCGGCATTGCTGAAAATCATCAGCTCCGCCAATATCGCCTGTGGCGGGCATGCTGGCGACGCGGATGTGATGGCGGCCACGATGAAAATGGCGCATGAAAACGGCGTGGGGATCGGCGCGCATCCGGGCTTCATGGATCTTGCAGGTTTTGGCCGCAACCGCATGTCGGTGCCGCGCAGCACATTGCAAAATCAGGTCCGCTATCAGGTCGCTGCCAGCGTTGGCATGGCGCGCAGCATTGGCGCACAGGTACGGCACCTGAAACTGCACGGCGCGCTGGCCAATATGGCGTCCGAGGATGAGACCCTTGCCCGGGATCTGTACGAGGCGGCCCTGAGTGTCGCGCCAGACATGATCGTCATGGTGCTGTCCGCTACGGCGCAGCAAGACGCGGCTGAGTCACTGGGCTGCAAATGGGCCGGAGAGATATTTGCCGACCGCGCCTATAACGACAACGCCACGCTGGTGGACCGGTCGAAACCCGGTGCCGTGATCCACGATGCGGTCCTTGCAGGGCAGCGCATGGTCAAGATGGTGAAAGCGGGGGCGATAATTACCGATAGCGGCAAGGAAATCCCCGCTGCCATCGATACGATCTGCCTACACGGAGACACACCCGAAGCGGTCGATATCGCGCAGTCGGTCAAATCGGCACTGCAAGACGCAGGGATCGCGTTGAAGTGTTTCGTGGGGCAGACAGGAGGAAAGCGCTGACCCCTCTCGGGGCTTAGCGTTTCTCCTCGTCGATACGGGTCTGCTTTTTATAGGTAAAGACACTGCGCTTTGAATGGGATTCGTCCAGAATGAACCCTTGGTCCGCAAAGGCGCGTTTGCATTCCTGCATGCCGGGGCGGTGATATACTTTTCTGTGCAATTCGATAATCACCAGATCCACATCGGCCAAGTCGGCCCCACGCAGGAAATCCAACTCTGCCCCTTCGATATCCATCATCAGTACATTGTGAGGAAACTCCTTGCGCAGTTTCTCATATTGGATGGTTTTGACTTTTACCTCTTCCGCTTCAGGCTCATTGTTCTCTGAGGACATCCGTGAGCCAAGGAAGTTTTTTCGGACAAAGAAATCAATCGTCTTAGGCGCGTCCTTGCCAGCGACCACTGCTTTGTTTTGAACTGTGTTACGCTTGCTCAAACCATTATGTGCGTACAAATCGTTGATTGCTGGCAGCAGATTTGAGTTTGCCTCGAATGACATGATTTCAACATCAGGGATGTTTTTAGTCAAAATGGCACCAACTGTGCCTGATCCCGCGCCCATCTCGATCACCCGATCACCCGGTTTAATACAGCCCAGACCTGCGT
>JAPKCR010000044.1 GCA_026421135.1 Sulfitobacter sp.
CTTGGGCCAATTCGTGCATGACCACCCGTCACCCGAGAAACACGATCATGTGGTGCTCCACATGGCAAGCGGTGCGCGGATTACGTTCAATGACCCACGCCGATTTGGCGCAATGGACTTGCTGGATACCCAAAACGCGGACGCTCATAAACTGCTGGCTGCAATCGGGCCAGAGCCGCTGGGCAATGATTTTCACGAGGCCCATTTGGTAGCTGCGCTGAAGGGGCGCAACATGCCAATCAAATCCGCGCTGCTGGATCAACGCATCGTGGCGGGTCTTGGAAATATCTATGTCTGTGAAACGCTTTACCGGGCGCGTATACATCCAGCTCGCAAGGCTGGGCGCATTTCAGCGGCGCGTGTGGCTGGGTTGGTGCCGATCATCCGGCAAGTATTGGAAGAAGCGATCACAGCAGGCGGATCGACCCTGCGCGACTTCAAACAGGCAGATGGTGAATTGGGCTATTTCCAGCACAGTTTTGACGTCTATGGCCGCGAGGGGGAACCCTGCCGCACAGACAGATGCAGCGGACAGATAGGGCGAATCGTTCAATCCGGAAGATCATCGTTCTACTGTTCGCAATGCCAAAGATAACTTGAAACACCACACGCCCGTGATATTCACGTGTTTCAAAGTGTAACAAACGAGAGCATTCTTGATGGCGTATGAAACGATCACGGTCGATGTAGAAAATCACGTAGCTTTGGTTACATTGAACCGACCGGATGCAATGAATGCCCTGAACGACGAGCTGATGAAAGAGCTCGCTGATGCGATGAAGGCGGCGCAGGAAAACGAAAAAGTCCGCTGTATCGTCATTACCGGCTCTGAAAAAGCGTTCGCAGCAGGTGCCGATGTTGCGATGATGCGAGACAAAAGCTTTGTCGATGTGTTCGTTGGCGACCTTTTCACCCCTGAAACAGATCAGATCATGCGTGTCCGCAAACCGATCATCGCAGCCGTTTCAGGCTACGCGCTTGGCGGTGGATGCGAACTGGCAATGATGTGTGATTTTATCATTTGTTCCGAAACTGCAAAGTTTGGCCAGCCCGAAATCAACCTTGGCGTTGTGGCCGGAATCGGCGGCACCCAGCGTTTGACCCGCGCGATTGGCAAATCCAAAGCGATGGATATGAACCTGACCGGACGCTTTATGGACGCCGCAGAAGCAGAACGCGCAGGTCTGGTATCACGCGTTGTGCCCGTCAAAAAGCTGATGGAAGAAGCGATGGCCGCCGCTGGCAAGATCGCCGAGAAATCCATGATAACCACAATGGTCGTCAAAGAAGCCGTTAATCGCGCCTTCGAAGTACCGTTGCGCGAAGGCCTGTTGTTTGAACGCCGCGTGTTCCATTCGCTTTTCGCAACAGAAGATCAAAAGGAAGGCATGTCTGCTTTCCTCGAAAAACGCGAAGCTCAGTTCCGCGACAAGTAAAAACGTCTCTGCGGGTTTGCAAAGCGCATTTGGTTGGACTATAGGCAACCCCAATACATGCGCGTGCAGCCCGCTTAGGCTAGAATCACCTTATCGGAAATCGGCTCCGGTCTTTGGGTTTGTGTCGCGTATTCGCAATTTGAACAGACCTAAGATGAAGGATGATCCTCATGGCAAATACACCACAGGCAAAAAAGCGCGCTCGTCAGAACGAAGCCCGCTTTCAGATCAACAAAGCACGTCGTTCGCGCATCCGCACGTTCCTGCGCAAAGTTGAAGAAGCTCTCGAATCTGGTGACAAAGAAGCTTCCGTGGCGGCACTTCGCGCTGCTCAGCCAGAACTGATGCGCGGCGTTACTAAAGGTGTGTTTCATAAAAACACCGCTTCCCGGAAGATGTCACGCCTTGCATCGCGTGTAAAAGCACTGGGCTAAATCGGGAACGATTCACCTAAGCTATTGAAAAATTAAGGCATCGCTTGGCGGTGCCTTTTTTTGTTGTCTTGTTAATACTTTTTGCACGAGAGAGATTCTTTTCAACCAATCACTGAGTCAAGTTTGAAGATGTGTTGAAACGGCGCCATTTACATTGCTAGAAGTGTTGAGCGCGATTCATTTCGCTTGGGGGGATGGGCCCGAACGGATCTTTGTATTTGCTAGAATGCACTGATCTAGACGGGGATATTTTGGATACCTTGCTAGGGGTTTCCAATCATTCTGCAGATGTAGCTACCCGCACATTTGCCCTGTCTTTGATACTTCGAACGGTGCGTTCGACAGCAATGCTTGGCTTTTTTTTGCCTAAAGCATCAATGTCGAATTGAACCTTGTAAAATATGTCCGAAGGACGTTTGGCCGGTTTCCCGATGGGACCGGGATAGCGGCCTGTTGCCTTCTGACAAGAGTAACATTTGCGGTCAGCCTTTTTTCAGGTGTCGCAGGCGATTGGGGCAGTTGGGGACATGATGCAGGCGCAGTGGGCAAAAATACGAAACCGTTTATTAAAGACAGTAGGGCAGAATAACTTTACCACGTGGATTGATCCGCTATCACTTGGGGCTACAGAAGACGGCGTAAGCACGCTGTTCGTCCCGACGAATTTTTTCGGCAATTACGTCAGCCAGAATTTTGCAGACCTGATTTTGCATGAGATGCAGAACGAGAGCGACGGCATCACGCGCCTAAAGTTTACCGTAGGCGGTGCCGAAAAATCTGCTGCAGTCGAGGCACCCAAAGTCTCCGCCAAACCTGCACCAATTCAAGCTGCCAACAGCAATTCGCTGAACACAGCCCCTTTGGATGCGCGGTTCAGCTTTGATAATTTCGTTGTCGGCAAGCCAAATGAACTGGCCCACGCCGCCGCCCGCCGTGTCGCCGAAGGTGGCCCCGTAACTTTCAACCCGCTGTTCCTGTACGGTGGTGTTGGCCTTGGCAAAACCCACCTGATGCACGCGATTGCCCAAGAATTGCATATCCGCAAGCCAGAGCTGAACGTGCTGTATCTGTCAGCCGAACAATTCATGTACCGTTTTGTTCAGGCCCTGCGTGACCGCAAGATGATGGATTTCAAAGAAATATTCCGGTCGGTTGATGTGCTGATGGTCGATGACGTTCAGTTCATTGCGGGCAAGGACAGCACCCAAGAAGAGTTCTTTCACACCTTCAACGCGCTGGTTGATCAGAACAAACAGATCATCATTTCCGCTGATCGCGCCCCCGGCGAGATTAAGGACCTGGAGGACCGCGTGAAATCGCGCCTTCAGTGTGGGTTGGTGGTTGATCTACATCCAACCGACTATGAACTGCGTTTGGGTATCCTTCAAAGCAAGGTCGAAACACAGCAGAAAAATTATCCGGGTTTGGAAGTCGAAGCTGGTGTACTGGAATTTCTTGCTCACCGTATCACGACGAACGTACGCGTTCTCGAAGGTGCGCTGACCCGTCTGTTCGCCTTTGCATCGCTCGTCGGGCGTGAGATCAATATGGACCTGACCCAAGATTGTTTGGCAGATGTCCTGCGCGCCTCTGAGCGCAAGATCAGCATCGAAGAAATCCAACGCAAGGTATCAGAGCACTATAACATTCGCCTTAGTGACATGGTTGGCCCGAAACGCCTGCGCAGCTATGCGCGGCCTCGCCAGGTGGCGATGTATCTGTCCAAAAAGCTGACCAGCCGCTCTTTGCCGGAAATCGGCCGTCGCTTTGGCGGACGCGATCACACGACTGTCATGCACGGCGTAAAGCGCATCGAAGAGCTTAAGCAAAGCGATGGCCAAATCGCCGAAGATCTGGAATTGCTGCGCCGCGCATTGGAAGCATAATCCCCACATCCACAGCAGAACACGCGCGAAGGCCTTGACGGGCCTTCGTTTCGCGCTGAAAAGTCAATAAAACTCTTGTGAATACACCGGTATCGGGTAGTTTGCCCTCCCGGACTGCCGGAATGGAGATGGAAATGAAATTCAGCATCGAACGCGCCGCACTGCTTAAAGCTGTGTCACAGGCCCAATCAGTGGTCGAGCGCCGGAATACCATTCCGATCCTTGCCAACGTACTGATCGAAGCGGAAGGCAGTGATGCGTCTTTTCGTGCCACTGATCTGGACATCGAGGTCGTGGACAAGGCCCCCGCTCAGGTCGAGCGTGCAGGTGCCACCACCGTTTCAGCCACAACATTGCACGAAATTGTTCGCAAGCTGCCCGATGGGGCGTTGATTACCCTGACGTCTGACAGTGCCGCTGGACGTCTGACCGTCGAAGCGGGGCGCTCGAACTTTTCGCTGGCGACATTACCTCGCGAAGATTTTCCTGTAATGGCGACGTCCGAATATCAGTCGAACTTCAAGGCCCCTGCGCCTGTGCTGCGCCGCCTGTTCGATAAATCGAAATTCGCGATCTCGACCGAAGAAACTCGGTATTACCTGAATGGCGTTTACATGCACATTTCGGAAAGCGATGGCAGCAAGGTATTGCGCTGCGTCGCCACCGATGGTCACCGTCTGGCCCGAATTGACGCGCCGATGCCTGATGGTGCCGCTGACATGCCGGGCGTGATTGTCCCACGCAAAACGGTCGGCGAATTGCGCAAACTGCTGGACGATGACGAGATGGAAATTGCAGTGTCGGTGTCCGAGACCAAAATCCGTTTCGCGACACCTGACATCACGCTGACCTCCAAGGTCATCGACGGGACGTTCCCCGATTACACACGCGTAATCCCTCAGGGCAACACCCGCAAAATGGAAGTCGACGCCAGTGATTTCGCCCGAGCCGTCGATCGTGTTGCTACAGTTAGCTCCGAACGGTCCCGCGCAGTCAAGCTGCAGTTGGACGAAGACCGCTTGATCCTTTCTGTAAATGCGCCTGACAGTGGTGCCGCAGAAGAAGAGCTGGTCGTAGCCTATTCCGATGAACGGCTGGAAATCGGCTTTAACGCCAAATACCTGCTGGAAATCGCAAGCCAGGTAGATCGCGAAAATGCTGTGTTCCTGTTCAACTCATCTGGTGATCCGACATTGATGCGTGAAGGCAACGATATGTCTGCCGTCTATGTCGTAATGCCAATGCGTGTGTGACGCGCCGGAATCTTTCAAGAATTCCAGCCCGTTTTCTTTGAAGGAAAACGGCGCTGAACAATGACACAGCTATTCATTTCAAATTTGACGCTGTCGCACTTCAGGTCGCACAAACGCGCTGTGATCGAAACTGATGCGCGTTCCGTAGCGATACACGGCCCAAATGGTGCGGGTAAAACCAATATCCTCGAGGCTGTCTCTCTCCTTTCGCCCGGTCGTGGCCTGCGACGGGCCAGCGCCCTGGACATGACGCGCCGACCAGAAGCGCTAGGTTGGAAAATCACTGCGATCCTGCATTCGTTAGGTCAGGTTCACGAGATTGAGGTCTGGTCAGAGAATGGTGCAGCAAGACAAGTACGCATCGACGGCAAGGCCACCCCTCAGACCGGGCTTGGCCGTATCGCACGTTTATTGTGGTTGATTCCATCAATGGACAGGTTGTGGATTGAAGGTGCCGATGGCCGTCGCCGTTTCCTTGACCGGATGACGCTCAGCTTTCTACCCGATCATGCTGAACAGTCCCTCGCTTATGAAAAAGCGATGCGCGAGCGGAATCGCCTGCTCAAGGATATGGTCCGCGAGCCATCTTGGTATATTGCCCTTGAACAGCAGCTTGCCGAAGCAGGGGCCGCAATCCACGCAAACAGGCTGGCAGCACTTGAGGCAATTACCGAGGCACAAGAGCAAGTCGAGACAGCCTTTCCAATCGCGACGCTAAAGCTGGTCTGTGACATGCCATCATCGCCACAAGATTTGCGGGCCGCGCTTGCCGATAACCGGATGCGCGACTTGTCAGCGGGGCGCACTTTGATTGGTCCGCATCGCGCCGATCTTGAGGGCATTTATGCTGCCAAAGACATTCCCGCGCGCGATTGTTCAACCGGCGAGCAAAAAGCACTGCTTGTGTCCCTGATCCTTGCGAATGCCCGCGCTTTGGCAGCTGACTTTGGGGCCCCGCCATTGCTTTTGCTTGACGAGGTGGCGGCCCATTTGGATGCGAACCGTCGCGCAGCGCTTTACGACGAGCTATCGGCCCTTGGCGCGCAGGCATGGATGACCGGCACGGGGGCAGAATTGTTTGATACGCTCGGCAACCGCGCGCAAACCCTTGAGGTCGCTGAAACCGACGGCATTTCAGAAGTAAGGATGCTGCCATGACAATCGCTTTGGCTGACCTGCTGCTGTATTGCGGTGCTTTGGTCATCCTGTTCTTAACCCCCGGCCCTGTCTGGCTTGCCATCATGGCGCGCGCGCTGTCGGGTGGGTTCAAATCCGCTTGGCCGCTTGCTCTGGGTGTTTCCGTTGGTGACATGGTCTGGCCATTGGTTGCGGTACTGGGCATCAGCTGGATTTTATCCGTCTTTGACATTTTCATGCTTGGCATGCGGTGGATGGCATGCGGTGTATTTTTGATTATGGGCGCGTTGCTGATACGGCATGCCGAGGACAAGATCGACCGCGATAGCCGCCTTACCAAGCCCGGCGCTTGGTCAGGCTTTGCCGCTGGCTTGCTGGCAATTTTGGGCAATCCAAAGGCGGTTCTTTTCTATATGGGAGTCTTGCCCGGCTTTTTCGATCTGCGCGTTATCACCTGGGCCGATGTCGCTGCAATCGTCATTGTCTCTGTCACAATACCCTTGATTGGTAACCTCGCCATTGCCGGGTTTGTTGGCAGAATGCGCGCCTTCATGACCAATCCCGCGACCCTGAAACGGATCAACATCGTGGCCGGTACCCTGCTTATTCTGGTAGGACTTCTGATCCCCTTCCTCTGACACAAAATCTTGTGTCAAAGACGTGACAGTAGCGGCAAAAACCACTATAAAATGGGTAACAAAAGAAGGTTTCCCAGAATGTCCGACCAAGAGCAGATTCCAGAGGAATACGGCGCAGATTCTATCAAAGTTCTCAAAGGGTTAGAGGCTGTCCGCAAACGCCCCGGTATGTATATCGGTGATACGGATGACGGCTCTGGTCTGCACCACATGGTGTACGAGGTTGTCGATAACGGGATCGATGAGGCACTGGCCGGTCACGCCGATGCTGTGAACGTGACAATTCACGAAGATAGTTCCGTTTCAGTAAGCGACAACGGCCGCGGAATTCCCGTCGGAATCCACCAAGGAGAAGGCGTTTCCGCAGCCGAGGTTATTATGACCCAGCTGCACGCCGGCGGTAAGTTCGACAGCAACTCTTACAAGGTTTCAGGCGGTCTGCACGGGGTTGGTGTGTCGGTTGTGAACGCCCTGTCCGATTGGTTGGAGCTGCGCATTTGGCGCGAGGGCAAAGAGCACGTTGCCCGGTTCGAAGGCGGTTTCACCAAAGAGCACCTGTCCGTGGTTGGACCGACAGAGCGCACCGGTACCGAAGTTCGCTTCATGGCCTCGACCAATACGTTTTCAAATTTGGAATACAGCTTTGAAACGCTGGAAAAGCGCTTGCGCGAACTGGCGTTTCTCAACTCCGGTGTTCGGATCATCCTAACGGATGAGCGCCCTGCCGAACTCCTGCGTACCGAGCTGTTTTATGAGGGGGGCGTTAAGGAATTCGTTAAGTATCTCGACCGCTCGAAATCCCCCGTCATGCCGGAACCGATTTTCATCACCGGAGAGAAGGACGATATTGGTGTCGAAGTGGCGATGTGGTGGAATGACAGTTATCACGAGAACGTCCTGCCCTTTACCAACAACATCCCGCAGCGCGATGGCGGCACGCATATGGCCGGATTCCGCGGCGCATTGACCCGTACGATTAACAACTACGCACAGTCGTCTGGCATCGCTAAAAAGGAAAAGGTCACCTTTACCGGCGATGATGCCCGCGAGGGACTAACATGCGTTTTGTCTGTCAAAGTGCCCGACCCAAAGTTCAGCTCGCAGACCAAAGACAAGCTGGTCAGCTCCGAAGTTCGACCGGCAGTTGAGAGTCTGGTCAATGAAAAACTAGCCGAGTGGTTTGAAGAGAACCCTCAGGTGGCGAGAATGGTGGTGAGTAAGATCATCGAAGCCGCCCACGCCCGCGAAGCTGCGCGCAAAGCCCGCGATTTAACCCGCCGCAAGACAGCGATGGATGTGAACTTCTTGGCTGGCAAGCTCAAGGATTGTTCAGAGAAAGACCCATCAAAGACCGAAGTCTTCCTTGTGGAGGGTGATTCCGCTGGCGGTTCTGCACAGACTGGACGTGACCGCCAAACGCAGGCGATTTTGCCCCTGAAAGGTAAGATCCTGAACGTAGAACGAGCACGGTTTGACCGGATGCTCGGCTCGCAGGAGATTGGCAACCTTGTTATGGCCCTTGGGACAGGTATTGGCCGCGACGAATTCAATATTGATAAACTGCGCTATCATAAGATCGTTATCATGACTGATGCTGACGTCGACGGCGCGCACATCCGGACCTTGTTGCTCACTTTCTTCTATCGTCAGATGCCACAACTTATTGAAAACGGTCACCTTTATATCGCCCAACCGCCACTCTACAAGGTGTCGCGCGGCAAGTCTGAAGTGTATCTAAAAGACCAGGCCGCGATGGAAGACTACCTGATCCAGCAGGGCATTGACGGCGCAATGCTGCGGCAAGGTAATGGCGAGGAAATTACAGGTCAGGATTTGGCACGCGTTGTCGATCTGGCACGTCAGATGCGCCGGGTGCTCGAGGCGTTTCCAACGCATTACCCCCGCCACATTCTAGAACAAGCCGCAATTGCAGGTGCCTTCGTGCCCGGCGCGGTGGATGCCGACCTGCAAGGTGTCGCCGACAAGGTGGCAAAACGTTTGAACCTGATCGCGCTGGAGTGGGAACGCGGTTGGCAAGGACGCATTACTCAAGATCACGGTGTGCGTCTGGCCCGTATACTGCGCGGTGTTGAGGAAGTACGGACCCTTGACGGAAGACTGCTCCGCTCCGGCGAGGCAAAGCGGTCGGGCGGTTTCACTCAACATCTTCAGGACGTCTATGACCTGCCTGCAAAACTGGTCCGCAAAGACAGGTCACAGATGATCTATGGCCCGATGGACCTGCTTGAGGCGATCCTGGCTGAAGGCGAAAAAGGCCTTTCGCTGCAGCGCTACAAGGGGTTGGGCGAAATGAACCCCGATCAGCTGTGGGAAACCACACTAGACCCCGACGCGCGCACATTGCTGCAAGTCCGTGTTGAAGACATGGCCGAAGCAGATGATTTGTTTACCAAGCTGATGGGCGATGTGGTCGAACCGCGTCGGGAATTCATCCAACAGAATGCCTTGAACGTCGAAAACCTTGATTTCTAGAGTACTGTAGGGAAGCACATAAAATTGCGCGGCGCGTATAACTTTGCGCGTCGCGGACGATACCTTGGAATGTGAAACCGTATTTATTCAATAGCTTACGCGATTTAGGG
>JAPKCR010000601.1 GCA_026421135.1 Sulfitobacter sp.
TCAGGGTGACCGTTGCAATACGGTCCTTGATGTCTAGCAGGACGATCGGATCGGTCATCTGCGTTCCTTTTCAGTGTGGGGCGGGGCAGCTACTCTTTGCCGTCGCCGCGTTTTCTTTGTTCAAACAGTTCAGGGTTGATCATATCGCGGGCGTCGTGGCCCAGGTGAAGCGTTTCACCGCCATCGACGTAAACATCCTCGCCAGTGATGAAGCCACCCAACCTGGAGGCAAGATAGATGATCATGCCCGATATATCTTCGGCTGTGCCCATCCTATTCAGGACCGAGCGGTTCAGCATTTGCCACTGCTCGGGCGTAATCGGATAGCGGCCAAGGGCGTCGGTCTTGATTGTGCCGGGAGCGACACAGTTCAGCCGGATGCCATATTCGCCCCATTCGGCTGCCAGCGTTTTCATCATGCCGGTGACACCGGCACGCGCCGCAACGGTATGGGTAAATCCGGTTA
Organism: Sulfitobacter sp.; assembly: GCA_026421135.1. Lineage (GTDB taxonomy): Bacteria > Pseudomonadota > Alphaproteobacteria > Rhodobacterales > Rhodobacteraceae > Sulfitobacter. Next base: position 467 of record JAPKCR010000601.1, read on the forward strand.
GTGCCGTGCGTGCGGAAATCGCTGTGACGAACACAATCGACCCGCCGCGTTCAAACATGAAATGATCGGCCACCGCACGGGTCATCTGCCACGATCCTATCAGGTTGTTGCGGATCACCGCTTCGAACCCTTTGTTGGTAATGTCACGTGCTGCGGCGATATATTGGCCGCCCGCATTGTTGACCAGCACGTCCAACTGTCCGTAGTGGTCCTTGATCTTCAGCATAGCGGCTTCGATGGTGTCCTCGTCGCGGGTGTCACCGGGCACGACAAAGGCTTCGCCGCCACGCGCGCGGATCATTTCGGCGGTTTCCTCCAACGGTTCCGACCGGCGTGCAAACAAGGCCATACGCGCACCGCAACTGGCCATTTCCAGCGCGGTCGCCCGCCCCATGCCAGAGCCCGATCCGGTGACAAGCGCCACCTGATCGGCCATCAGGTCAGGTGCATAACGTGGGTGTATCTGTGAAGTCATGTTGCTAGCCCGTCAGTTTTTCAGAAGTTCGCCAGAGATGATCAGCTTGCGCACTTCCTGCGTGCCTGCACCGACCTCGAGAACGCGGCCAGTGCGGTAGAGCCGGTTCACCTCGGTGTCGCGCATATAGCCCGCGCCACCGTGAATTTGCACCGCCCTGTCCAGCACAAACGATGTCGCCGCAGCGGCTTTAAAAACCGCAGCGGCGGTCAATTTGTGAATCTCGCCGCGCCCACCTGCGCCCTCTTCGAGACCCTCGCACATTGCCGCAGTACGAAAGGACAGCGTCCGGGCGACCTCTATTTCTGTGTACATGTCGGCCAACATCCCCTGAACCATCTGAAAACTGGCGATTGGCTTTCCAAATTGCTGCCGCGTCTTGGCATAGTCGATGGATATCTCCAGAGCGCGACGGGCGATACCCATTGCGTTAAAACAGACAATTGCGCGCTCTAGATCAAGCCCGCTCATGGTGATGGCAACGCCTGTATCGGGCAGGCCCACCATATTTTCCACGGGGACACGGCACTCATCAAAAACCAACTCGCCGGTAGGCGAGCCGCGAAAGCCCATTTTGTTCAGCTTTTGAGCGACTTTGAAGCCGGGTGTCCCCGCTTCAACGATGAACGCAGAAATCCCCTTGGCACCTTTTTCGGGCGAGGTTTTGGCGTAAACAAGAACGATGTCTGCGATCGGACCGTTGGTGATATAGATTTTGGTGCCGTTCAGAACATAGTCGCCGCCATCCTTGCGGGCGGTGGTGCGCATCGAGCCTAGGGCGTCCGACCCGGCACCCGGTTCGGTCAGCCCCAATGCACCGATCAGTTTGCCTTCACATAGCCCCGGCAAGTATTTGCGCCGCAGTTCATCATTGGCGTTACGATAAATGTTGTTGACGCACAGATTGTCATGCGCGACCTGGCTAAGGCCGATCGCGGCGTTTGCACGAGATAGCTCTTCGGTGATGACACAAGCCGATGTAAAATCGAGCCCGGCACCGCCGTATTCGGGCGAAACATTCAAGCCAAGATACCCCATCTCCCCCAGCTTCGGGAAAACCGATGCGGGCAGGTCGTCAGTGTCATCCATTTCTGCGTTCAGGTGGTGGAATTCAGACTGGAAAAATCGGTAGGCCTGATCGGCAAGGGCCTGTTGGTCGGTGGTGACAAAGTGGCTGGGTGCGTTGTCGCGCAGATGCGTGGTCATGTTCTTGCTCCTATCCGCGCAAAAGTTCTTCGGCGATGATGATCTTACGCACCTCGCTCGTGCCGGCACCGATCTCCAACAGCTTGTTGGCGCGGTACAGGCGGTTGATCTCAGTGTCTTGCATATAGCCGGACCCACCATGGATGTGGCAGGCTGCTGTGACAGACCGGTTGAAGGCTTCGGCGGCATAAAGGCAGGCAGCGGCAGTCAGCTTGTGAATTTCACCGCGCCCGCCCGCGCCTCTTGGCAAGCCAACACAGGCGGCCAGCGCGCGATAGCTCATGGCGCGCGCGCTTTCGACATCGACATAAACTTCGGCCAGTTTGGACTGCATCATCTGGAAC
>JAPKCR010000045.1 GCA_026421135.1 Sulfitobacter sp.
GGAACTTGACCCTTCGATGTTCACCAAATCGGGCATCATGGTGGGATTGGGTGAGGATCGCCAATCGGTCATTCAGGTCATGGAAGACATGCGCGCCGCCGACATCGATTTCCTGACCATCGGACAATATTTGCAACCCACGCCGAAACATCACCGCGTTGACCGCTTCGTGCATCCTGACGAATTCGCATCCTATGAAAAGGCGGCATTCGGCAAGGGGTTCTTGATGGTATCAGCTACGCCGCTCACTCGGTCCAGCTATCACGCAGGTGACGATTTTGCGCGGCTGCGTGCAGCCCGTCTGGCCAAACTATCGGCGCGTTAGACTAGAACCGGCGGCGCATGCGTTCAGCTGTTAACCACTCGGGCCAATAGCCAAAATATTCGAGGCCAAAGATGATGGCCGCGACGACAATGATTCCGAAAATAAACTTTACCCGCTGCGGCGACGGCGGGTTTTGCACCCAGCGTTTCATCCGCATAAACCACACAACGTTCATCATGTGAAACGCACCTTGCCGATAAAGGGCAGGTTGCGGTTGCGTTGTGCAAAATCGATGCCATAGCCCACAACAAATTCATCGGGTATTTCAAAGCCGATCCAATCGGCCTTCATGTCGACCTCGCGGCGGCTGGGTTTATCGAGCAACGCAATGGTTTTCAGCCGCGCGGGTTCGCGCGACAGCAGCAGGTTGCGGACGTGGTGAAGGGTGTGACCGGTGTCAACGATATCTTCGACAACCAACACATCACGCCCTTCGATTGCGCCGCGTAAGTCTTTGAGAATGCGGACTTCTCTGTTGCTTTCCATGCCGTCGCCATAGCTGGATGCCTCAAGGAAATCGACCTCGATCGGCAAGTCCAGTTCGCGCACCAGATCGGCGATAAACACGAACGATCCGCGAAGCAGCCCGACCACGGTCAGCTTGTTAGTGCCTTCGAATTCAGCCTGAATTTCACGACACAGCGTTTCGATCCGTGCGGCAATCGCCTTGGCCGAGATCATTTCATCGATGACATAAGGTCGCGTTGGCATTGGTTTAACCTTGAAAAAGGGGCGTTTAAGAATTCATAAGGGCTAACTTCATGACAGATGGAAATCAATGCCTACCCATTCAGAGACCCGCGAACTGCCCTACACCGCCCAACAGATGTATGATCTGGTGGCCGATGTTGCATCTTACCCTGAATTTTTGCCTTGGACAGCCGCCGCGCGCATCAAAACCCGCGAGGACAAAGGCGACCACGAAGTGATGGATGCCGATCTGGTGATCAGCTTTAAAGTGTTCCGCGAACGCTTTACCAGCCGTGTGGTGCTGTGGCCTGAAAGCAAAAAGATCGACACCGAGTACCTGGACGGGCCATTCAAGTTTATGAAATCCAACTGGCATTTCGAGGACGCGGGGCAGGGCACCTGCAAAGTGCATTTCTTTGTCGATTTCGAATTCAAGAATGTGGTGCTGCAAAAGATCATCGGCGTCGTGTTTAACGAGGCAATGCAACGCGTTGTGCGCGCCTTTGAAAAACGGGCTGCTGCATTGTATGGGGCAACAGCTTAAGCGCGCCGATAGAATGCAAGCCCGCCTGCCAAGATAAGCATCACACCGCCGCAGCAACGCTCTAGCCACATGGCACCGTTGTCGCGCAGAAACTGCATCGCTTTGGCCCCCAAGCCCGCATAGACCGCCATAATCGCTACATCGATTGCAACGAAATACACTGCCAGTGTGGCGTATTGGGCGGCCAACGGCTGGGACATATCCACGAATTGCGGCAAGAACGCTGCAAAAAACAGATACCCCTTGGGATTTGTCACCGCGACCAGAAAGCTTTTTCGGAAGATGCGGCGTGGCACACCAGTGTCAGCATGGTTTGCGCAGCCTTGGGAAAAACTTCCGTCGGATCGCAACATTTGCACACCAAGCAAAACCAAATAGGCAACACCCAACCATTTTATCACGGCAAACCAAAAGGCTGAGGTAGCAAGGACCGCGCCCAATCCAAGGGCCACAGCAACCATCAAAACCAGATCTGACAGTCCGGCACCCAGTATTCCGGCACCCGCGCGGGCAAACCCATAGCGTGATCCGTTGGAGAGTGCCAACAGAACCGTCGGGCCGGGGGTTGCTACCGTGACTGTGACCACGGCGCAAAATGCGAACAGCGTTTGATCTATCATGTTTTCATCTCTTTCAGGGTCATCAGGGCATATCCGGTGAGGGCGAGGCTGATCCCACTCGCGACGGTGCGGGCAATGTTCCAGACCTGCCATTTCGCCGAATAATCGCCCCAGATTTGTGCAGCCATTGTTGGATCATCGGGAATGGCGACAAGCGCCAAGGCTTCGTTCATGGGGACGTTTACCATCATCGTGGCAATCAGCCCGCCAAAGAAATAGATCACCCCAGCCACCAGAAAAGCGACGGCTGCACGGCTGCGTGCGTTCCGCCACGCCACCACGCTTGTAAGAATCAGGACAACGGGCGTGCCAAAGAAGGCTGGTGCAAAGACGGCGTTGCGCACCGATCCGTTCATCGCCTGCATTGCTGCAATCGCAACCTTCGGGTCGGCAGCATCCAGCCCCCACATGGTCGAACAAATCCAAGCATAGAAAAACCCGAATATCGCCCCCGCCAAAAGCAGCGAGATCAGGGCAAGGCTGGTGAGCAGAATAGGTGGATTGGTGGGATGGAATTGGCGTGTCATGACGGCTCCTTTAAGCGTAATACGTATTACGGTTGCCCATATCCGTAATTACAGTTACGGTATCTGTCAACACCCAAGGAAGCCGTGATGCGCACTGAAACCAGAACCCTTCGCCAGAAACAGATCGAAGTCGCCGCCTATCAATTGCTGGAACAAAAAGGCTATGCTGGGACGTCCATGCAGGGGATTGCGCGCTTGGCAAAGGCGTCGAACGAGACACTTTATAATTGGTACGGCGACAAGCAGGGGCTGTTCAAAGCGCTGGTCGCGCGCAATGCCGCCGAGGTGAAAACGCTGTTAGAGGATGAGCTTTCTGCACAGCGTGATGCCCTTGGCATACTTGGGCTTTTGGGACCTCGGCTGTTGTCGCTGCTTCTCGGGCCACGCGCCATCGCGTTGAACCGTGCCGCTGCGGCAGATTCCAGCGGAGCTTTGGGGCAGGCGTTGTCGCAAGCCGGGCGGGAATCCGTAGCCCCCCTTTTGATCCAGGTGCTTGAGCGGGCAAAGGTAGCGGGAAAGCTATTCTATGATCGCAGTGACCAAGCGGTTGTGCTGTATCTCGACCTTCTTGTCGGTGATCTGCAAATCCGACGTGTGATCGGGGTACTGCCGCCCCCGGATGATGCGTTTTGCCAAGAACGATCCGAAAGGGCTATCAAAATGTTGGTTAAACTACTTGGGTAATGTCGGCAAAAAAATGTCCCCGCAAATATATGCAGGGACATTTGGTCGCTTCACTAGAGTATAGGACGAGACAGATCGTTTAGCTGGTCAACTCATATGCCCGCTCACCGTGCACAGCCAGATCAAGGCCGGTTGTTTCGACTTCCTCGGACACCCGCAGCGGGGTGATCGCTTTGCAGATGTACACCAATACGACAGTCACAACTGTGGTATAGATGCCAACAATCGCCAGCGACCCTATTTGCGCCACCCAAGTGCCTGCGCCGAAGAACGCGATCATGATCGTGCCAAAGATACCGCCCACACCGTGTACGGCAAAGACGTCCAGCGTATCGTCGATCTTGGCTTTGTTTCGAATAAATACCACGGCTTCTTGGCACAGCACACCAGCGACGGCCCCGATGATCAGCGCCTCCCATGGGCCGACAAAACCGGACGCAGGGGTGATCGATGCCAAACCGGCAATCGTGCCAGTGACGATACCGACCATTGACGATTTGCCAAACTTGACCCGCTCCCACAGCGCCCAGGACAGCGATGCCGTCGCGGCCGAGATATGGGTGACCGTGATCGCCATTGCTGCGCCACCGTCAGCCGCCAGTTGCGAGCCGCCGTTAAAGCCGAACCAACCGACCCACAGCATCGCCGCGCCAATCATTACGAAACCGGGGTTGTGCGGTGGTGTGTAGTTGTTTTTGCGCGGCCCCAAGAAGAACGCGATGATCAGCGCCGCCAGACCTGCGGTTTCATGCACCACAATGCCGCCCGCGAAATCCCGCACGCCAGTGTCGCCAAAGATCCCGCCGTCAGCCAGGAAACCTCCGCCCCAGACCCAGTGGACCACAGGCGCATAGCAAATCAGCATCCACAGCCCCGAAAACAGCATCACAAAACCGAATCCGACACGCTCGACATAGGCACCGACGATCAGCGCGGGGGTTATGATGGCGAATGTCATCTGGAACGCAAAGAACAGGATCTCTGGTAGGGTGCCAGACAGGCTGTCGGCGGTAATGCCGTTCAGGCCCAACTTGTCAAAGCCGCCCCAAAACCCGGATGTGCCGGATCCGAATGCAATGGAATAGCCGACGAAAAACCAAAGGACGCTCATCAGGCAGGCGATGGCATAGCAATGCATGAACACGCTAAGCACGTTGCGGCTTCGCACAAGCCCGCCATAAAACAACGCAAGCCCCGGCAATGTCATAAACAAGACCAAGGCCGTCGCGGTCATGATCCAGGCTGTATCAGCAGCATTCATCGGTGAATTCCCCCCAATTATATTAACTTGGAGGGTGAAAAAGCGGATGAGGTCACGCAACGAAAGTCAAAAATCGGGCAGACTGGCCATTTAATCGTGCATTTATGCAATTGCCTCATAGATAGGCCCATAAAAGCGGCATGTGCCTAATTAATAATCACTTTGAAACTGCGCCTAATACCAGCCCCAAGGCATGATCGCGTGCGGCCATACGAACATATCCGCGCCCGACTGCCCCATACTCTTGGGTCTCTGCATGCACATGATCAGTCGTAGCGAGGGCAAAGCAGACGCGCCCCTCGGGCTTGTGTTCGGACCCGCCTGGGCCTGCGATACCCGTGATCGACACGGCGATCTGTGCAATCGACCGTCCAAGCGCCCCCTGCGCCATTTCGCGAGCGACCTCTTCTGAAACAGCGCCATGTGCGTCGAGCGTTGCAGGCATGACGCCCAACAAATCGATCTTGGCGGCGTTGGTATACGTCACAAAGCCACGGTCAAACATCGCGGATGATCCAGGCAAATCGGTCAGCGCCGCCGCGACCATGCCGCCCGTACAGCTTTCTGCACATGTAATCATCACGCCACGCGCGACCGCACGTTCCAGCAAAGCCTCAGCGTCAGAGAAGCCCATGATACAGTCCTGCCAGACCAATCACGCAGAACATGGCAAAGATGCCGGCGATCACATCATCCAACATCACGCCAAGCGGGTCTCCGCGTCGGTCGGCCCAGCCCACAAGCAAGGGTTTCCAGATGTCGAACAGCCGAAAGAATACGAACGCCGCTATCCATCCGGGCCACATGACAAGGATATTCAACCCCATCGACCATGCCGCATAGCTAAGCGGCAACAAGGCGATCCATTGGCCCGCGACCTCGTCTATTACAATTTCGGAGGGGTCATGGTCATCGCTGCCCGCGGTCATCCGTGCTGTCGCCCACCATCCGGCGGTAAAAGCGACAAGGATGCCAATCACCAGCAATGGAAAACCGCCGATCACATGCAACAACCACGCCCATGGCAGGGCAACCAACGACCCCCAAGTGCCGGGGGCAGGGCGGATGTATCCGACGCCGAAAACAGTACCGATCAGGTTCGCAAGTTTCATAATTTCACCAATGTTGCTGTGGCCAAGCAGGCGATGCCTTCGCCGCGACCGGTAAAGCCCAGACGTTCCGATGTTGTTGCCTTGACCGACACACGATCTGCGTCGATCCCCAGATACAGCGCCATGACATCGCGCATGGCAGCTGCGTGGGGTCCGACCTTGGGAAATTCGCAAATCACGGTGCAATCGACATGGGTTAGGGTAAACCCCTTGGACCGCGCCAGATCAGCGGCGTGGGTTAGAAATATGTGGCTTTGCGCGCCCTTCCATTGCGGATCGGAGGGCGGGAAATGCTGGCCAATATCGCCCATTGCCAATGCGCCATAGATCGCGTCTGTCACGGTGTGCATCGCGACGTCCGCATCCGAATGGCCTACAAGCCCCTGATCGTGATCAATTTTCACGCCACAAAGCATCACATGATCGCCGGGGCCAAAGGCATGCACGTCAAATCCGTTGCCGGTGCGGATGTCCATCTGGCTCTCCAATATACGGGCGGCGCGGGTCAAATCGCCTGGCAGGGTGATCTTCAGGTTATCAACGCTGCCGGGGGTGATGGCAACGGGCAATCCCGCTGCGCGAGCCACCTCGACATCATCGGCCGCGGCGCCCTCGAATGCGGCATGGGCTGCACGAATGGCGGCTGTGTCAAACCCTTGCGGTGTTTGTGCGGCAAAAAGCGCAGTGCGATCTTGGGTACCCGCCACTTCACCATCCTCGCCCATCCAAAGCGCGTCTGTCACGGGCAACCCAGGGGCGGCGGCAGGGCCGTTTTCTAACGCGCTCAGAACGCCATCAATGACCTGTTGCGATACGCAAGGCCGCGCAGCATCGTGGATCAACACCTGATCACTGTCGCCCACCAACGCCAGCCCGCTGCGCACCGATGCGGCACGATCGGCACCACCGACAGCGATCAGACACCCTTGGGCTTTGAACCCCTCGGCTTGATCCATGTCGCTCTGGTTCAGCACGATAACAATTGTATTAATTCTTTCATGACGCTGAAACGCGGCCACGGTATGATCGATCACGCGCTTGCCGCATAGTTCCTGCCATTGCTTGGGAACAGCGCCGCCCGCGCGAATTCCACGGCCCGCCGCAACAATCAGCGCGGCAATTTTCGGAGGTGATGGCATCGACAGACCTTTGATTTGACGCTTTGTTTTTAGGCAATACATGACTGCGGTGCAATCTCTCGCACTAAACGCCCAATAATTAGGCATACATCAACATATATACGCCGAAATCATGGAGGTTTTCTTGAATTCAGCTATTTCTGTCGATACACCCGATTGAAACGCACAAGGATTAATCGTTTGGCTCTCGCCGATCTGCCATTTTCCCTCAGCCCGCCTGTTTTACTTGCACCGATGGCCGGGATTACGGACCTTCCGTACAGAACGCTGGTTGCCTCGTTTGGGGCAGGGCTGGTTGTGTCTGAAATGGTAGCTTCAGAAGATATGATCAACGCACGCCCCGGTACCCGCGAAAAAGCCGAACTGGGCTTGGGCATTGAAGGCAGCGCCGTGCAGCTTGCCGGTCGCGAAGCCGCCCCACTGGCAGAAGCCGCCCGCATGGTAGAGGCGCAGGGCGCACGTGTGATCGACATCAACATGGGCTGTCCGGCCAAAAAGGTTACCCAAGGCTATTCCGGTTCCGCGCTGATGCGCACCCCTGACTATGCGCTGACCCTGATCGAGGCGGTTGTAAACGCGGTGTCCGTCCCTGTGACACTGAAGACCCGTCTGGGATGGGACGACGCGATGCTGAACGCGCCGCAAATTGCGGTGTCGGCGCAAAACGCAGGCATCACGATGGTCACGATCCATGGTCGCACCCGTTGCCAGTTTTACAAAGGTGCCGCCGATTGGGCGGCGATTGCAAACGTCAAAGACGCGCTAAAAATCCCCGTGATTGCCAATGGCGACATTATTAACAGCGATACCGCCCGCGCCGCGCTGAAAGCATCCGGTGCCGATGGTGTAATGATCGGGCGGGGTGCACAGGGCAAACCTTGGCTTTTGGCGCAGGTTGCCCATGAAATTTATGGCACGCCCGCACCGAATGTGCCCAGAGGCACAGCATTCGCGCAAATGGTGGCAGACCATTACGAGGCGATGATCCGCTTTTACGGTATCAAGATCGGGGTCCGTATGGCACGCAAGCATTTGGGCTGGTATATGGACACCAGCGCCACGCCGACAGATCTGCGCCGCGCAGTTTTGACTGCGACTGACCCGCAAACCGTGCACCGTTTAATTGACGACGCCATGGCAGGCACCCAAGTGATGGAAGCAGCATGGTGAACACTGACGCTGTTTTCAATTCAATTCCCGTGCCAGCAGTCTTGATTGGTATCAATGACGAAATCATTGATCTGAACTCCGAAGCCGAAGGGTTCCTGAATACCTCGGCGAAAACTGCAAAAGACATGCCCGTGTGGGATCTGATCGCGGTCAATGCCCCGCTCGAGGAAGCCTTTGCCCGCGCACGCCAGAATGACACGCCGCTGTTTGTGAATGACGTCGATGTCGGAAGTGGCCAACGCCCGCCCGCCTTGTCCGATCTGCATCTGTCCCCGCTGAACGGGAGCCCCGGCCATATGCTGCTGATGATCACCCCGCGCGAGTTGGTCGGTCGGATGAGCCAGAACAATCAGGTCAAATCCGCCGCAAAATCCGCCATCGGCATGGCCGAAATGTTGGCCCACGAGATCAAGAACCCGCTGGCGGGTATCACGGGTGCGGCGCAACTGCTCAGCATGAACCTGAACGCCGAAGACCTTGAACTGACGGATTTGATCGTCGCAGAATCGCGCCGGATTGTGAAACTGCTTGAGCAGGTCGAACAGTTCGGCAATCTGCTGCCACCAGAGTTGATGGCCGTGAACCTGCATGATGTGCTGGACCGCGCCCGCCGGTCCGCACTGCTGGGTTTTGGTGCCCGCATGAAGATCGTCGAAGACTATGACCCGTCGCTGCCCTTGGCCATGGGCGATAAGGATCAGCTACTGCAAGTCGTTCTGAACCTTGTTAAAAACGCATCAGAGGCCGCGGGCGATAAGGGTGGTAATATTCGTTTGCGCAGTTTTTATGAACATTCCTTCCGCTTGCGTCGCGCAGATGGCACAGGTCAGTCGCTGCCGCTTCAGATCGAAGTAATTGATGACGGCCCCGGCCTGCCTGAATCCATTCAGGACGATGTGTTTGAACCCTTTGTCTCGGGGCGTGAAAACGGCACCGGGCTGGGGTTGGCACTGGTCAGCAAGATTGTTTCGGATCACGGCGGTTGGATTGCCGTCAATTCCGCCCCCGGCAAAACCGTATTTCGCATTTCGCTTCCGCGCGCTGACAAGGCGATGCTGGACAATACCGCACCCGAACAGGAGACATAAAAAATGGATGGCACAGTTCTGGTCGCCGATGATGACCGCACAATACGCACTGTTCTGACGCAGGCGCTGACCCGTGCGGGCTGCAAAGTTCATGCGACATCAAGCCTGACTCCGTTGATGCGGTGGGTCGGCGAAGGTAAAGGCGATGTGGTACTTTCGGACGTGGTCATGCCTGACGGCAACG
>JAPKCR010000602.1 GCA_026421135.1 Sulfitobacter sp.
ACTTTGGTCTGGTATTTCATGGCCGCAATTGTGTCCTGCTACCTTCTGAATGAAATGAGAACTGTCAGCAGGGGTTATCAATGTGTAGTTTTGAGGCTTGCATGGGGTCGTACTCCCCTCGCAGCGAACGCCTGGCAGGAGCTCAAATGAGCAGTATACCTGCAGAGACGACGTTGCGAGTTGGGAGGCATGCCGTTGCCCTGCAGACCGCATGTCAGAAATACCGTTCAGATTTACGAGAATACCTCTCCGCCCATCTAGGTTGGAAATTTGGCTCTAGGTCAGACGGCTCTTTAACAGGTCACCTGACTTCAGAAGGATCGGGTGGCCTACCATAGAAAATGCGGTGTTTATCTGCTTCAGAGCCCGCAGCGTTTCCTGATGGATGTTGCTCGTCTCGATACTTTCTGCAAGCCCCTCGCGCAGGCGGCTGATGTGGCTGCGTTGCAGTTTCTGTTCTACTTTGCGCACCTTCTCCTTTGCCGCTACAAGCTCGCGCGCCTCTGCCGGATTCTGGTTCATCATCACGTTCAAAGCGAGTTGCACGTTACTTTGGACACGGTCCGTAAAATCGTGGATTTCTTCGCGGCCCTGTGGCGAGAATTGAAGTTTCTGCATATCCAGACGCTTGGCGAGGTCCAGCATGACCCGTGCAATGGCATCTGATGCGGAATCGAGGCTGGATGATATCGACGCAAGCTCCAGTGAGCGGCTGCCCAGTTCCTCGTCCATTCCCTTCTGCCCAAGGCGTGCAAGATACAGTTTGATATTCAAATGGGTCTGTTTGATCAACCTGTCTTGATCCGCGATCATTCTGGCAGTGGCAGGGTTCCATTGGTCATAGAGGGGTTCGACAGCGAATAGCATCTGTTCAATCTTTTGGCCCATCCCAAGCAATTCGCGCGCGGCGCAGTCTATGGCGCGCTGCGGTCGGTCCAGCAGGGCGGGATCAAGCGCGCTGGCGACGTTCAGAGCGCCGTTCGAGGCGGGTTTTTCGGCCATGAGATAGGACAGAGCGGCCGTTATTGGCCCCACAAACGGGAGCGCCGCAAGCGCCAGCAGCAGGTTGAAGGCAAGGTGTAGATTGATAGCTTGGCGGGCGGGCGTCGCGCCAAGTTGGTTCAACAGGTCCGGCATCGCTGCAATCACAAGGACAGCCAGTGCGGCACCGCCACCCCGCAGGATCAAATTACCCATGACCATCCGCCGCACGGCAATTGGTGCGGTATACGTCAGCAGAAATGCGATCAACCCCCCACCAAGGTTGGCCCCCAAGATCATTGTTGCAGCTGCAGGGGGCGGTAATATGGACTGTCCCGCCAGCGTAACAAACAACAAAACCGCCGCGACACTTGAGTGAACTGCCCATGCGAAAACCGCGCCAATGACAAAGGCCGTCAAAAGATCGCGGCCCAGATAGGCCATGACGGCCTGCGTACCCGGATTGGATATCATCGGTTCGGTCGCACCGCGGATCATGTCTAGCGACACAAAGATCAGGGCAAGCCCGATCATGATCCGGCCTATCTGCCGGGTGTTGCTGCCTTCACCGCGCAGAAAAACCGTGACCCCGATAACAAGCAACAACGGGATCAGGATTGGTTGCCGCACCATCAAGAGCTGCGTCACCACCGCTGAGCCGACATCGGCACCCAGCATGATCGCCAGACCTGTCGCCGTCGCAAGGCCGCCCTTAGTCACAAAGTTGGACACCAGAACGGCAACCGCGGTGGAGCTTTGCAAGAGCACAGCTGCACCCATTCCGGTCCCCGCAGCAAGCAGGCGGTTCTTGGTGGAATGACGCAGCCAGATACGCATAGGTGCTGCATATCCCCGCTCGACCCCGGTGCGCACCAAGCGCACAGCCCAGATCAAGAGGGCTGCGGCCCCCGCGATATGGATAAGGATTTGAATAGCGTGTGGGTCATTCACCGGATGTGCTTTCTTTCAGTTGGCAGTATCAGAAGGGAAACGGACCCGATCCGGCCACCGGCCCGATACGGATCGTCTGAAACCCAACGTCCCAACGATGGAGCAGGCAACCGTCTTGTTGGGTCATATAGCCAACTGGCGCGTTTGGCCGACGATCATAGGGGAACGTACTACAAGGAGACGGGGAGGAGATAGCTACGTGCCCCGCGATATCGCTGACCATCATATTATGGATATGGCCGCAGACGATGCGTAGCGCACCGGAAAAGTCGGCCAAAACATCGCGCAAGGCATCCCGGTTGGTCAACCCGATATTGTCCATAAATCCAATACCGCAGGCAAAGGGGGGATGGTGTAGCGCCAAAAGTACTGGCACGTCACCTGTCTTAGACAATGCGTCTTTCAAGAAAGAGAGGCTGTCTGACGATAGCGTTCCCAGCCCGTGTCCTTCGACCAAGGTATCAAGTCCAATCAGATTGATGTCACCTACTTTGTGGCACCAGTTCAGCTGGCCACTTGCAGGAAGACCTTCGCTAAACGCGTATCGCATAGG
>JAPKCR010000603.1 GCA_026421135.1 Sulfitobacter sp.
TGAGCCAGACGTTTGGTCATTGAGCTAGGCAACCTTCAAATTTTGCCTCAATCGACATTGGGTCGGCCAAAGTGGTAGGCAACCACATGATTAAATTCCGTGACATTGCTGATGACGATCCAGTACTCGATCATTCCCGCCTTCTGCAGGCGATGAAAAACGCATTCGACTATGCCGCAGTGCATGGTGGGATCGGGCTCACGCAGACCAAAGCCTTCAATCGCAAGTTTGCCCATTGGATGGCCGATCATTCGCCTTGGCCACGATATCACACCGATGAATTGATGCGGCTCAACAAAGTGTTGAACGAATGGGACGTGCCGCACGCCATGGTCGTTCATGATTTGGCAGTTGTCGCAAAGTTTGGGCGTCATACCAAAGGCAAGTTTCAAGTCTCAAAAACAGCAAAAAATCTTAGTTCAAAACGCGCCAAATTCTTCGCCACGATCGCTGAGACGTACCTGTTCGAATACAATCATGCGCGAAACGCCCGCTCAGAGTTCACCGCACCCGGAAACTGGGACATCTTTCTGAACATCATCAACGTCGAAGCAGAACAAGGCCTCACGGAAGCGCATCTCGTCAGAACGCTCTATGGCCTAGAAAAGCGGGCGCATGTGATTGATCGGGAATACTATGACCACGCCGGATTTCTCTTCACGCATGTACTTCAGCCGCTCAGTTGGATTGGGTTTCTTAAGGAAACATCTGAGGGTGGCAGATTGTCAGATCGCACCTATTGGAAGACGCCCTTGTGGCGCGCGTACCTGCAACTGGAAACCGACGACATGGCGCACGTGCCATATCGCCATTGAAACCAATGCTCGCTTGGGTTGATCACCAAATTCGAAGACCCCCTCTACCCGCTAACTGTTGGTCTGCCCTGGCTCATATCAGAGGCCTGATTTCTGTCACGGATTGCATCTGTGAGGCTCCACCATTTGCTCTTTAGATATTCGATCCGCTAAGCCTGCCATAAAAACTACGCTCTAGTTCTACATCGGCGTTAGCCGAGCTCAACACCGATCAGGTCGTCAGGCGTCAGGCGGTACCTAATGACGTTGCCCTCGTGAAGACCGCTTAGCTGCTGCCCAACATAGACAACGACAGCGGCCCTGTCCGCTTCAGGGATGCCGCCTTGTTCCGCCATTTCCAAAACCTCATCAGGGCGAAAGGCCTTGAACTCCAGAACACACCGCCGCACGCACAAAATCACGATAGGCCAAAGCCGCCTTTTCAGGTTGCTCTACCTCAGCCCGCAAGATCCGATACTTTTCGGCCGAAGCTAAATAGGACTCAACATAAACCTCGCGAAGGAGAGCTATGTTGTTCAGCTCGTAAACGCCGATCAGCCCGTCAATGTAATCGCCGTCATTCATTGTGGTGAAAGACATTGGCGCAAGGTCAGACTTCAGAAGGGGGATATTGGAAGCCACGCGAGAGGTCCGCTTGTTTACATCGGCGAATGCCTGCAAATAAGGAATGTGAACCAAGAGGAAAAAAGACTGCTCAAACGGATCTATTATCTGCCCAGCTTTCGCGGTCACGATATCGAATTCTTCCGCAATCGTCACAGCATCATCAAGTGGTCGGTAGTTTGAATGGGATATGCCAAATGCCATGGCCCTAAGGCGGCCCAACATAGCAGGATCGGCTAGCAGACCGTCAGATAAGAGCGCGTGAATGGCGAACAAGTCCGTACGGCCAAGCCCAATTTTATCCAGATTGTCGACAACGTACTGGATAGCTTCTTTGTGGTTCAGGATCATCAAAGCTTCTTTGCGATCCTTGCCCGCAACTTCTTCACCAAAGCGGATCAACCGTTCTGTCTGCAAGATGTCATAAGTGTTCCCCTCCATGCGGGAAGAGGCCCAACTTAGATCGATAAGGAGTTGCTCAAGAATGCGGCGCGCATAGGTCCCGGCGGGCATACCCCTGCCCCGTGGCTGACCCGCCTCCAGAAGCCGCTTTCTGTCGACCTCCGACAAATACCAAGTTTTCCCCGGCACATAGGCATCAAGGAATTCCTTGCGGTAAAAGACGGGCGGGCGCTGATTGTAGGGAGTGGCCAAATGCACGCGCACCACTGCAGATCCTGCGATGGTATAGCGGGTCGCACGCCCCTTCCCGGAAACTTCCAAACGCCCGCCCTCGACAAGGCGCTTCAGAGCACGCCAAACGGTTGTTTCTCCGGCATTCGGAGCTGTGCCTTTTCGGATTGCCTCACGGCCTGCTCTTGGGTGCGCCGCAATGAAATCGAGGATAGCTTGGTCTGTGAGCGCCATGAAACGAAAGCCTAAGAAAATGAAACGATTATCGTCAGCAATATATAGGTATTGTGTAGCTATCAAGTTTACGTTTCACCAAATATGAAACGATTAACGTGCTTGGATTCAGTTGAGTGGTGTAATCTGCCACGTGAAACGATTAAGCCATTGAGATCGAACATCTATTACTGAGGATAGCTGAATCGGTTCAGCAAGT
>JAPKCR010000604.1 GCA_026421135.1 Sulfitobacter sp.
CCCCACCAAACACTGGCGGCACACCTGCTTTGGCAGGTTTGACCATAATTACCTTTTCCCGGTCATGGATTTCCTGAACCAGCCAACGGCGTCCGGAAAAGATGAGCATCATCCCGGGTGAGAGGATGTTATCGATCGGCAATGTGCCAAGATCTCGCCCGTTTGAAACGAGACGGTACTCTTCGGGCGTCTTGAACACGGCATAAAAGCTATAATGCTCGACCAGCCGTTCCCCGGTTTGGCCCAATAGCAACAACCCGCCGTCCGTTTGCTCTATCAACGCCGTTTCAGGATGACCAAGTGCACGCAACACATCCGTGAACACCTCTGTAGTGACTTGCCGGAACGGCCCTTCGCGGCAAAGTACGCTATATAGAATATTAGCTGGTGAGCCTCCCCTTTGTGCGATCACTGAAAGGATTTGATGGACAAGTGTCGACAAATGCAGCGCCTGCGGCTTCGGTGGTTCACACCAGCCCTCCAAGAGAAGGTCAATCATTGCAATCGACCTTACCAAGCCCAGCCTCAGACGATCCACAAAGCTGCTATCCGAAGTGAGCCTCGTTTCGACCGCGTATTGTCGCAGGATCGCTGGCTGGCCCTCCCTACGTCCTGAACGTCCCAATCGCTGCCGCAGGGCTGCGACGGTGAAGGGTGCGCCGATTTGGGCGACACAGGTCACATCGCCGATGTCGATGCCAAGCTCCAGTGTGGACGTGCAGACAGCAGTGGTCGGTTTGCTGCTGTCTTTCAGGCGCCGTTCGACAAAATCGCGGTGATCGCGTGAAAGGCTAGCATGGTGCGGATAAAACTCTTGGGGAAGATGCTCTTGCTCGCAAAGATTGCGCAGCCGGTCGGCGTAGATCTCGACACGTTGACGCGCACCAGCAAACACAAGATTGTCGCTTCCCCGTAGGTGCGCGAACAAATGCGTTGCGACAGCGTCTGTGGCAGATGGGGTGTTGTCGTCTTCTCCACCGGAAAGATATCCACGTAGCTGGAGTTTCAGTTCCGCTTCTCCGCCGTCCGCTTCGATCAATGTGACGTGTTCCGCATTGTCGGGCCGCAGGTAAGCGCAGGCGAGATCCATATCCCCAAGCGTCGCAGATAGTCCAATTCGGCGGATGGGCCTTTTGATTGCCAACTCAAGACGTGTCAGCAGGGATCGCAATTGCACCCCGCGCTCACTATCGAGCACAGTGTGCAATTCATCGATTACCACAGCTCGGGTTGCACCGAACAGGCGCGCGATTTCCAAGCCCCGACGGACAAACAATGCCTCCAGCGACTCTGGCGTGATCAATAGTATCCCCTTAGGGTTTTTCATCGCGCGCGTTTTGACTGATTGCGACACATCGCCGTGCCAC
Organism: Sulfitobacter sp.; assembly: GCA_026421135.1. Taxonomy (GTDB): domain Bacteria; phylum Pseudomonadota; class Alphaproteobacteria; order Rhodobacterales; family Rhodobacteraceae; genus Sulfitobacter. Next base: position 1,368 of record JAPKCR010000604.1, read on the forward strand.
GGCACCACTGGAAGCTCCGCCTCTTGACAGATGCCTTCGAGCCGCCCCGCCTGATCGGTGATCAGCGCTTTGAGTGGTCCGATGTAGAGCAAGTCGAACCCGCCGCCCTCTGCCGGTGCATCCAGCACCTGAGAGATCAACGGAAAAAATGCGGCCTCTGTTTTACCACCGGCCGTCGATGCCGCGACGATGAGGTCGTTGTCAGTTTCGTGAATAGTCCGAATTGCACGCGCTTGAATGTCGCGCAGCTCACGCCAACCCTGCTGTCTGATCCACTTCTGGACGGGGCGGGCAAGTTGGTCAAAGGCGCTACTCATCCTAGAGGCTCAGAGCTTGAAGCTGATCAAATCGTCGTCACCATTAGGTTGAGCACCAGTCGTTTCCTCTACTTCGCTCATATCCTCGCCTCGGTCTTCTGAGACGTCGATTTTCTCGATCAGGTCATTCCATTCAACGCCTGGATTTTGCTCCAGCACGGACAGCAAATTCACAAAAGCAGTGACGGTATTGCGCGGCGTCCTGAAATAGGCTTCCCCAATCCGATCAGAGCAATGGTTCATAAAGGCTTCCAGCGCTGTATCCGGCAAGGCAGTTTCATCATCCTGCATCACGCGTCTGACATTGGCCAACAGAACAAACAGATCTTCCGGCGTCAGGCTGGCCAGCCGCACAACCGGCCCCGACAAATCGACGAGCCCATCGCGGGCGAAGGTGTTTTCCGCTAGCCGCGATTGCAAGGCTTCATAGCTATAAAGCCCACGGCGCGTGTTCATCAAAAACTCTGGCGTGCCTCCCATGAGAAACCCAAGATTCTCGGCACTACCCTGAAGTACGTCGTTCAGAATCCGAAGAATCTGCTCGTAGTTCGCATTGCGCGCTTGGGACGATGTCAGCTTGAACAGGTTCACCATTTCATCAAGGCCGACAAGTAGCCCTTTGTAACCCGCCTCGCACACAAATGCCGACATCAGCTTGAGATGATCGTAAACGCTCGCATCATCGACAATCGTGCGCACGCCAAGTGCTTTGCGCGCATCCGTGCGGGTTGCGAATTCTCCCCGCAACCAACGCAGAGCAGCGGACTTAAGTTCGTCATCCCCGTTCTCATGGCCTTCCC
>JAPKCR010000605.1 GCA_026421135.1 Sulfitobacter sp.
ACGGTGGCGATAACCACGCCGTCTGTGCCATAGGCCAATGCCTCGAGCTGTGAAACGCCGATAGCCGGTATCCCAAGCCCCAAGGCCAGCCCCCGCGCGGCTGAAACGGAAATCCGGATGCCGGTAAAGTTACCAGGCCCGATGCCCACGCCAATCGCGGTCAAATCGTGGTATGCCACACCGGCCTGTGCCAACACGTCGCCGCACAGGCCCAGCAGGCGTTCGCCTTGCCCTTTTGCCATGGGTTCGACGATGCTTGCCACGATTTGGTCGCCCGACAGCAAAGCGGCCGCACAATGTGCGGCCGATGTGTCAAACGCCAGTATTAGCGGCTTTTTAGGCAACCGGGCGTACCTCGGTTACTTCGGGGATATAGTGGCGCAACAGATTTTCGATGCCCATCTTCAGTGTCAAAGTCGATGATGGGCAGCCCGCGCAGGCCCCTTGCATGTGCAGATAAACAACGCCACGGTCAAAGCCGTGGAAAGTGATGTCGCCACCGTCTTGGGCGACCGCGGGGCGCACGCGGCTGTCTAGCAGTTCTTTGATCTGGCCAACAATCGCGCCATCTTCGCCCGTGTGTTCGGCATGACCGGATGCATGTTTGTGACCGGTTTCCATCACCGGCTGACCGGACTGGAAGTGCTCCATAATGGCACCAAGAAGGGCGGGCTTCAGATGATCCCACTCAACTGAATCAAGCTTGGTCACGGTAACAAAATCGGTTCCAAAGAATACGCCGGTCACACCTTCGACAGCGAACAGTCGCGTTGCAAGTGGTGACGCGCTGGCGGCCTCGGGGGCAGGGAAATCGGCTGTGCCCATATCAAGCACGGTCTGGCCGGGCAGGAATTTCAAGGTGGCGGGGTTCGGCGTGGATTCGGTCTGAATAAACATGACATGCTCCTGATAACGGGTTACCTCTGATATGCGGGCTGACAGGCCCCAAGTCAAGGTTTGGAACGATTCTAAAAAGTACGGCTCGGCGGTCTTAGGTGATCGCCTCAAGGCGTTCTTTGCTCAAATCTCCGGGTACAATTGTGATCGGAATGGGCAAGCTGCCGGCGTTGCGCGACAACTGCGTGACCAATGGCCCCGGACCGGATTTTTTGTCAGTCCCGGCACCAAGCACCAAAACACCCACATCCGGATCTTCGGCAAGCTGTGCGATGATCTCGTCTACGACGACGCCTTCACGTATAACCAGTTCGGGTTCGACATTTAGCCGGTCGCGCATCCACTTGGCGAAAACTTCGAAATGCACCTCAATCCGCTCGCGCGCTTCTTCGCGCATAACCTCGGCCACGCCGATCCAGTGATTAAACTCGTCCGGCGGAATGACCGACAGAACGACAACGCCGCCGCCGGATTTTGACGCACGCATTGCTGCAAATCGCATCGCATTCAGGCATTCGCGGCTGTCATCGAGAACCACCATAAACTTACGCATCGTTATCTCCGATCGGGCATTTTTACCCCCAGCGATCATGCCGTTTGCACATGCCGCTGGCAATTGCGGTTTTCCTATGGGGGCGGATTAGCCGCGCCCTGATGCGGCCCAATCCCAATACATTTCCCGAACCCGCCGGGTGATTGGGCCAATCTGGTATTGCGTATCATCAAAAGCTTTGACCGGGGTGACCTTCATCATGTTGCCAGACAAGAAAACCTCGTCTGCGGCATGGAAATCATCAAACCCCAAGACCGTTTCATGCACCTTGATCCCGTCCGCACGCATATTTTTCATGTGGCGGGCACGGGTGATCCCGGCAAGGAAAGTACCGTTGGGGACGGGGGTAAACACCTCTCCGTCCTTTACCATGAACACGTTAGCGGATGCAGTTTCAGCGACGTTGCCAATCGCATCGGCAACCAACGCATTGCCAAAACCCTTTGAACGCGCCTCTACCATCATGCGGGCATTGTTGGGGTAAAGGCACCCAGCTTTGGCATTCACGACGTTATCCTCTAGCACGGGGCGGCGGAAACGGGTGCGGGTCAGTGTCGTCGCGGCCCCTGGTGCGGCCATCGGAATTTGTTCAAGGGAGATCGCAAATCCGGTCGCATCCTTTAGTGGGACGATCCCCAGCTCATCCCCAGCAAGCGCCCAATACATGGGCCGGATGTAGATAGCATCGGTTTTGTCGTACCCTTTTAGCCCCTCGCGGACCATTTCCACCATATCGTCGGTTTCAACCGTGGGGGTGATCATCAAAGCCTGGGCAGACCTGTTGATCCGGGCGCAGTGGGCCTCAAGATCGGGGGTTAGGCCATTGACCATGCGCGCACCGTCGAACACGGTCGTGCCAAGCCAAGCACCATGATCCGCCGCCTTCATCACAGACACATCGCCGTCGTGCCATGCACCCTCGTAATAGGTTTTGATCTTCGTGCCGGTGGCCATGTAAAATTCCTTTTGTCAGCCTTTGGGGCTGGTGCGATAGATGCCTTCTGGCAGGTTCAAAGCAATGGTCAGATCGCGC
>JAPKCR010000606.1 GCA_026421135.1 Sulfitobacter sp.
GTCACAGGCAGGCCCGTCACCGCGACCAACCCCGCATAAAGCCCCATGGATGCAATCAATCCGGGGATGAAACCAAACACGGCGAGAACGATGGCTTCTTCAAAGATGATGCCTAAAAAGAAGGGCTGACCGTAGCCCATGGCCTTGAACGTTGCGTATTCGCGCAGGTGGTCAGCGACGTCTGTGGACAGGACTTGGTAGACGATTACAAGGCCGACCAGAATACCCATGAACACGCCAAACCCAAAAATGATGCCAGTCGGCCGTTCCGATGACATGAACGACAGATCGGCGGCCTGTGCGGCTTCGTTCGTTTGGACGCGCACAGTCAAGGCTGGCAGAACATCTGACAAACGCGCGGCAACGGTTTCTGGAGACACGCCATCCGCGACCCGCACCATGATATGATCTGGGGCCGCACTGCTGCGTGACCCGAAGAACTGCAGGAATGTCTGATCTGACACCATCATCATGCCGTCTGCCAGAAATCCGCCACCTACGTTCATGGTGCCAACCGCCGTCAGAGTCTGGCCCGACGCTTCGAACGCAAAAGGCGCGCCTGCTTTCAACCCGTCAATCACGGATGTGGGCATCCCGCGTGTCCCTTCATCGAGAAGTGTGGTGTTTTCCAATGTTAGTTTCGACAGCAAAGGCGCGATGGCGGGGGAAACAAAACCGGGCTGTGTCGTGTTGACGCCAAACACCAAAAGGGACACCGAAGTTCCGTCATCCAATGTGAAAGGCAGATTGCCGATATAGAGCGGGCTTACGTCTGCCACGCCTGCCACGCCGAGTGCCTGTAGCATCCACACCCGCGCGATATGTTCGCTATCGGTAAGAGTGTTTCCTTCTTGCGAGGATAAAATGATGTCCGTGTCGATGATCGCATAGGGGGCCACAGTGGACCCGTTCAGCGCACCCATAATCCCCAGTTGCATGAAGACCAACAGGTTGGCGAAGGCGACGCCGGACACGGCTGCAAACAGGCGGCCTTTGTTGTGGGATAATTGCAGCCAGCCAATGGGCAGGCGCCTGAACAATTGTGTGAGCAGCCAGTTCATTGCGTGCGGCCTGCATCGATCCTGACAATTGCCTCGAGATTCGTAAACCGCTGCGCCAGCCTGGATGACGCGTCGTCCAGCACGATAATGACATCGACAACACGCGCATCTGTGTTGCTGGCCGGATCATCCGACATGATAGATTGGCGCCCAATCTCGAGGCCGATGGCCGACACCACGCCGTTAAGGTCTTGGGACAACGCTTCGGCGGAGACTGTGACTGGATCACCAATTGTCACGCGCCCGATGAGCGTTTGATAGACCTCGGCTTCGACAGTCATGTGTGATGTATCACCAAGGTCGATCAGGCCATCACTTGGGGGGCGTTCGCCTACGCGGACATTGATGCCCAGTATCGTTCCGGTTTCAGGCGCGCGCACATAGGCGCGGTCGAGGTTTTGCATCGCCGTGTCCAGATCGGCATTGGCCGCGGCGACATTTGCCTGCGCCACAGCGATATCTGCCTGCACGGTTTGGGACCCAGTCGCATAGCGCGACAGCGTTGCCATGGCGCTTTCAACGCTGCGTTCAGTCTCGGTCGCGGTCGCAACGATCTGGTCGAAATCTGCGCGCGTTGTGACACCGCGTTCAAGCAGGGATGTGGACCGTGCGAGTTCGGCGCGGGCAACGACCGCTGCGGCTTCTGCGCGCTCCAGTGCGGCTTGTGCTTCGCGCAGGCTTGCGGCGTTAGAGGCTTGCGTTTGCAGTAACGTTGCTTCGCTGACCCTTAGGTCCGCTGTCGCAGAGGCAACAGCGCTTTGTAATTGGGGCAGGTTGTCCAGAACAGCTAGCACATCGCCTGCTTTGACCGTGGCGCCAACCGTAACATTGATGTCTGCAATGCGTGCATCGCTGGCACCAGAGGGTGTGGCTACGCTGATGACATCGCCACGCGGAATGATCCGGCCCAACGCGACCACATCGCCCTCGCTTATAACAGCTACTTGTTCCTGTGTGCTGACCTGCTGAATGGCAACCGCGATAGGGGTGTCAGTGCCCGCACCGGGTTCCAGCCCGGTCGTGTTAAAAAACACACGCAATCCGGGTGGTTGAAAATACATTCCAATCACGGCGCCAGTGAACAGCGTGCCCATCAAGAGGGGCACCAGAAACCACCTGCTCCAGCTGGATTTTTGGGCCGTCTTGTTTTCTGCGCTTGCGGCCATTCCGTTGTCGGCAAGGGGTAACGTGGATGGATCAACTGTCATGTCCGGCCTTTCGCATATTATTTCTTAAATAAGCCATGTTAGACCTCAATATAACCTGACACTAGAAGTGCAGGATCTAGCTTTTCAGGCAGATATTCCATCTGCATAGTAGTTCAGAGTTTTCGGGACATTGCCTAACCTTACGGACTGATAGCCTTTCAATCGACCCTCGCGGCAACCTTAGACGACAAGTTTTATCACGTAGGCAACC
>JAPKCR010000046.1 GCA_026421135.1 Sulfitobacter sp.
AGCAGAGCGGCTGGCCGGCATTGAAGGGTTTACCCGGGCGCGTAGCCTGTTTGACCGCTGGGGAGGATGGTTGGTCGCGGGATCGCGGTGGCTGCCAATTCTGCCAGAGACGGTTTCGTTTCTCGCAGGTCTGACCGGAATGCGCTTTATCCGATACTTGGGGGCTTTGATTTGTGGCGCAGTGCCGCTGGGGTTCGCGTTCGCGTTTGTTGGCCATCAGGGTGCTGAAAACGTGGTGCTGACCCTCGTAGTCTGTGCCGTCGCACCGCTGTTACTTTGGTTCGCGGTGCGACCGATCTTGAACCGACGGGCCATGGAAACGAAGAGTTAAGGCGCGAAACCTTGCCCTTTGACATACACAACGATCTGACGGATTTCATCAATCGTATAAACATCATTCCACGCTGGCATCTTCTTGAAACCCTTATAAATCCGTTTGAAAACAAACTCGGGTTTGTACTTTGCGGGCTTTAGCTTGGGCGCTTTGCCTGGATAGGCTTTAAAGCCGTGGCAATGGGTGCACTGAGCAAACCACAGCTCCTTACCGGCGGCAAAGTTTGCCGGATCACTCATGAACTCTTCGGTAAAGACTTGGTCTGCGATCACTTCCTCGACCGTGCGTGTCTCTACGGCGGTGTCAGGTTCTTCTGCGGCTGTCTCATCTGACCCGACGGTTGTCAGATAAGCGGCGACATTCAGCCGATCTTCCTCTTTTTTCAACTTAAAGGACATGCTGGAACGTGCTTTTGGATCGTCCAGATATGTCTGAAGGTAATTCGTGGGGTTTTCCAAATAGGCCGCTAGCGTCTCTTCGGACCACACAAGGCCCTTTTCACCTGCCGCAATCAGGCTTTTGCCATATTTGAAATCTTGAATCGATCCGGCGGCCCGTCCAACAACATCGGTAAGAACAGGACCAACCTTGTTTTTGGCATCGGGTCCGATCTGATGGCAGGCCACACATTTCTTGAATACGGCCTTGCCAGCCTCAGCGTCCTGCGCTGATCCGGCACCGGCCGTGGCAAACATAAAAATCGCTGCAAAGAGCGACATGGATTTCATCATGGTGATACCTGTTTGTTTCAAGTTCGGAGCGCATCCGGCCCTATTCATAATAAGACGCCGCAAGCAAAATGCTTGCGACGTCGCGTTTTAGATCAATCCGATCAGTTGGCCGGTTTGATGTGATAGATCGTGTCCATCGTACCATTCGGGCCGGTGGTGATCGATGTTAGCGCGTAAACCTCGCCAGCGGCATCTTGGGCAAAGGCCAGAATGTACGGTATCTTGCCGTCCATGTTGGTCACATTAGCGACTTCCATCGACCATGTGCCGTCTGCCGCCTCTGTGCCGATAAATATCTGACCGTCCATTTCGGCAAAGCTCTTGGACCAGTCGCCATGGATATACTTGCCGTTCCAGTCAGCATTTTCGCCACGATAGACGTATCCGCCGGTGTTCGAAATGCCGGCGCAACCATCAGGCTGGGCAGTACAGTTCTTGTACTCGAGGATCGGGTCGATCATGTCGGCGCTTTCACAGGTTTCCGGGTGATTGTCCGGCTCTGCGTAGTTAAAGCAATGGGTGCCTTCCTTGACGCGCCAGCCATAGTTGCCGCCCGCGACAATGATGTCCTGCTCTTCATAGCTGTTTTGTTGTACGTCGCCGCAGAACAACCGGCCATCCTCCATGTCGAAGGAACAGCGCCATGGGTTACGAAGGCCATAAGCAAAGATTTCAGGCGCGGCTTCGTCATTGTCTACGAACGGATTGTCCGCAGGGATGGCGTAATTGTTGTCGCCATCGGTGCCGTTCACGTCGACGCGCAGCATCTTGCCATGTTCGCTGCTTAGATCTTGGCCGTTGCCTTCGGTCACGTTGTGGCCGATGCCCCAGTCGTTGGCATATCCGCCATCACCTGTTGAAATATACAGCATGCCGTCTGGGCCAAAGCCGATCCAGTGGCCGTTGTGGTTGAACTGTGGCCAGTTCAATGAATGGATAATACGGCCAGAATTCGGGTTCGCCATATTCGGATCGTCCGCCGAAACCGTATACTCCTCGACCACGTTGGTATGATCCCACCAGAACATCTGGCCTAGGTCACCCTGTGTGTTGATGTTCGTCGAATAGGCGACATAGAATTTGCCGTTCTGGGCAAAATCCGGATGGAACGCCAATCCAAGCAACCCGCGCTCGTCAAAGTCGTGGAACTGGGTGATGATCTTGTTTCGGATATCCAAGAATGGTTGCGGGGAGAGGTTCCCTTCGGCATCAATCATCCGGACCTTGCCGAATTGCTCGATCACGAACTTGCGGTCATCGCCCGCAGGTTGAACCATTGCCAGCGGCGCGTTTAGGCCGGTCACATACGGTTCCAGCATGATATCGGCAGCCAGCGTAGGGGTGACAGCCCCCAGAGTCAGACCGGCCGTCATAGCGAGACCCATCATCAAAGACTTATTCACAGACATTCTTCTCTCTCCCTTGGTGCAGTTTCATTTTTTTATTGAACACTATCTTACCAATCTAAACGGAGGAGCCTATTTGTTTTTAGAGACAAATTCTAACATGGCTGCCTATGTCACCTCGAATTTCCCAGCGATGACGCCAGTGAATGAGCCTGGTCAAAGGGAGAAGTATTTCGCAATTTCTAAGCCTTAACATCCTCGGTGGCACTATCTCTGAACATTCGTTTGGCACCCAATTCAAGGTGTCGGATCATCGCGCATTTCGTGGCCTCGGCATTCTGGTCCAAAAGTGCGTCGATTAGCACAAGATGCTCTTGCTCCGAAAGGTTGACGTTCTGATTATGACTGCACGTGGCGAGCGTTTTCGCGACATTCATCGCAAACAACATATGCGGACGAAGGGTGTTCATGATCTGGGAAAAGAAGGCATTGCCGGACAATTCGGCCAGCCGGATGTGAAAATGCGCATCCCGCGCCGAGCGTTCGTATTCACTGCCACCCTCATCACCCTTTAGAATATCGCGCTGATCTTCTAGGAAAACGCGCGCATCACGTGACATGTTTTGCGCGACAATGGCCGCTATCTCAGGCTCGATCGCCAAGCGACATGCATAGCAATCCTTCAGTAGGGGTAACTGCCCATTGCGGCTTAGCATTGCCACCGCGCTTGGATCAAAATTCGCAACAATCGTTCCAGAACCCTGACGCGATTGAACCAGCCCTTGGACTTTTAGCGACTCAAGCGCTGAGCGAACGATGGTACGCGATATGCCGTAATCCTGAGCAAGCCGGCTTTCGGTTGGCAACGTGCTTTTCGGCGGGTAATCGCCCATCATTATGCCCGTTAGGATGTCGTGATACAGGCCATCAGATAGGCGTCCGGTCTTTGGCGCGGTCTTGCCAAACATGTACAGTACTCCTCCCTGAAGATGCTGATACGTTATCGTCGAAAAATCAACTTTGAAAATGAACCGCTCTGAGGCTGGCGCTGTTTTTGACGCCGTCTCATGTAGAAGCTGGAGATTGGATCAGGCCGCAGAGATCAAACTATTGAAGTGTGAATTGGCGAGGGTCGCTGAGGCACGCAACAAGAGTTGCTGCTAAAACACCCATGTTCCAACTTTAGATTAAAAAGCGGCTTGGATGGTCAATCCAGAATAAAAGTCTCGATCTCTCCAACACCTTTGATTTTTTTGACCCTAGCCATGGCATCTGCAGGTTTTATCAAAAGAGCATTTAGCGTTGAGTGCGAAATTTGGATGCGTCCGGTATCGCCGGAATTCTCCAATCTACTAGCGAGGTTCACTGTTTCCCCCCAAACATCATAGACAAATCTTTTTTGTCCGATAAGCCCGCCAATCACCGGACCTGAATTCAAACCGATACGTATCTCGAGCGGCATCTCTGCGCCGAAATCTTTTGACATGACCTTGATAAGGCTACGTGCAAATTCCAATGCGCGATCAGCGTGATCGTGTTGTGGCTCCGGAACGCCGGCAACGGCCATATACGCGTCCCCGAGAGTTTTGATTTTTTCGATCCCGAATTGATCTGCCAAGGTGTCAAATGCAGAGAACAGATCGTGCAACAAGCTGACCAGCTTGACCGGATCAGTGCGTGCCACCATTGGGGTGAAATCAACGATGTCCGCAAAGATAATCGTCGTATTGTCAAATCTGTCAGCAATAACCTTTTCACCTGCGGCCAAACGCTTGATGACCTTTTCAGGCAGCATTGAAAGCAAGAGGGTATCCGCCCGTGACTTTTCAAATTCGATCTGAGCAAGGAATTTCCGCTCCCGCTCGTTCCAGCGCACTTTTTCCAGACAGCTTTCGACACGGGCAAATAGCAACACTGGGTCGACCGGCTTTTGTAAATAGTCTTCTGCCCCGGCAGAGATACATTTGACGACCGCTTGGATGTCCTTGAGCCCAGTTACCATCACCACGGCCATATTTCGCCAGCGCGGGTTTCCTTTGAGCAGCGCGAGGAGGTCGATCCCGTTCATATCCGGCATCAAAATGTCAACAAGCGCGACCTCAAAGTCGTTGGTTTCCAAAAGATCAAGTGCCTCGCGGGCCGAGGCAGCGGTAGTTGCAATATGTCCTCTGTTTGTCAGAACACGCCGCATTAATTCGCGGTTGGCCTCTATATCGTCAATCACCAGTATCCGGCCCGCAAGACTATTGGATGGGGCAGCCGTATCGGACAAAGTGTGTGCAAGCGACGCGGCGATATCGGCGTCATCGGTCTCAACGCCGACTGCATCAATATCCCCGCGAGAGAAATCGACAAGCCCATCAAGCTGCTCCAGAACCCGTCCACATTCTGTTATAACGATGCGAATATCGTTTTCGATTGTCGGATCAAGCTGGCCAGCAGCTTCTTCTAGCATCAACTCTGAATACCCGAGGATGGCGTTTATCGGTGTGCGAAGTTCGTGCCGAAGTGTCGCATCGTCAATATGCTCAACTGTCTTTTGCCCTTCGGGGGACAACAGCCTTTTGATCATCTCATCGAGGGAGTGAGCGGCTGCAAGTATCGTGCGAGCATCATCAAGGCTTTCGGACTGTGCGTCCCTTTTTAGCGCTGCAACGATCAGGGTTTGGAAGCCGAGTATCGTTTCGGCCGGTCCTGCAAGCCGTTGTATTAATCTAGCCGAAAGCGCGTGTTGGTTCGCCTGCACTTCCTTTTTCATTTCCTTTATCCTGGAATGAGCTGTTTGATCTGATCAACCAACGCAATAAGGTCGATTGGTTTGGTGTGGAACGCATCGCAACCAGCGTCCATTGCATTTTTGCGGTCTGTTTCCATCGCATGTGCGGTTAGGGCAATCACTGGAATTGCCGATGTCGAAGCTTTGCCCTTGATCGCCCGTGTGGCCTGCCAACCGTCAAGTACGGGTAGGCTCATATCCATCAAGATGATATCAGGCATTTCAGCGTCGGCCTGTTCTATGCCGGCCTGCCCATCGCGGGCCGTGACAATTTCAAAACCTTTTCGAACCAACCGGCGCGACAGCATGTCGAGGTTCATGTCGTTGTCTTCTACGATTAAGATCTTCGTCATAGTTGAAACCGTCCTTTTTCGTCCGCGCTTGAGAGGGTGCGCCGAATTGCGGCCATAAGATCACTGCGACCAGTCTGTCCCTTGATAACTACATCGCGGGCATTGGATTGCAGCCAATCTATTTCATCCCGAGTCAGGTCCTTAGACGTCGCAATAATAACAGGTAATGCCTGGAATGTTTCGCTTTTTCGCACAGCGCGCAGTGTCTCAAAGCCGTCAAGATTGGGCATCATCAGATCAAGCACCATTATGGTGGGAAGCTTGATTTCCAATTGGGCCAAAGCCCGAACGCCGTCTGATGCTTCTCGCACGGTCCAGCCTTCCCGGACCAGAATGCGGCGGAAGAGCGCGCGGCTGGCTGGGTCATCATCGACAACCAACGCTTCCCGGTCCGAGCCACTCGCATACGCGCTTAACGTGTCAACCAGTCGTTGCGGATCGATCGGTTTTGTCAGGTGATCAACTGCGCCAAAGGCAAGGCCCATATCGCGGTCGCCCAGAACAGTGGCTAGAATGACTGGTATCTCGCATAGTTCCGGATCTGCTTTGAGAGCATTCAAGACGTACCACCCGTCCTGACCGGGCATAATGACGTCAAGTATGATTGCGTCGGGGCGGTGCTTGGCGGCAAGCTCTAATCCCGAGTGCGCGTCTGGGGCCACGAGCGATTTGTAACCCTCTGCTTCAAGAAGGTCCGTCATGGCCTTTCTTGCTGTAGGATCATCATCGATCACCAGTATGCGGCCGTCCATTCCAAAGTTTTCATGTGTTGGCACATCATCATTTTGGACCGGAACCTGTATTGGATAACTAAGAGTAAATGCAGAACCCTTGCCCGGCTCTGATACGACATCAACTGCGCCGCCGACCATTTCCGTGAACTGCTTTACGATAGCAAGGCCAAGCCCGGTGCCGCCATAATTGCGCGTTGTCGAGCTGTCGGCTTGCATGAATGCTTGGAATAGACGGTCCTTTTGTTCGGCCGTCATGCCGATCCCCTCATCACGGATCGTGAAATTGATTGTGTCGTCAGTGCCATCGACGGTCAGTTCGATTTTGCCACCTTTGGTGAATTTGGCGGCGTTGGAGAGCAAGTTAAAGAGGTTTTGGCGTAGCTTTGTTTTGTCGGTTTCCATCTCAGTGATGGACGTGTTGATCTTCGTGATCAATGTATTGGCGTTCTTATCTATGATTGGCCGAATTGTGGCGGCTACATCTTCAATTAGGGGGGCAATGGCAAAACGTTCGGTGTAAACTTCCATTTTCCCGGCTTCGATCTTTGAAAGATCGAGGATGTCATTAATCAGCGCCAAGAGGTTTTGACCAGAACTCTTGATCCGCTCCAAATCCGCTATGTTTGTGTCATCTCCTGCATCTTGGGCATCGTCGATCAGCATCTCGCTGTATCCGATGATCGCATTCAGCGGCGTGCGCAATTCGTGACTCATGGACGCTAGAAACCGACTTTTGGCCTCGTTTGCGGTATCAGCCCCCTCGCGGGCAATCTCAAGTTCTGCCTGCTTTTCAATAAGATCTGAAATGTCGCTGTACACAGCAACCGTGCCACCACCGGGCGTTTTGCTTTTGGTAACATGCACCCAAGCCTCACCTATGCGTACTTCGCTGCGTCGGATGTTTGATTTTTGGAGATTGCGCAATCTGGCTTGCGCCCATTGCTCGGGCGTTTCGTCGCCGATAATCTCTGGATAGGCGGCGGCTTGTCCCTTGAGGATATCGCGATACGGTGTTCCGGGTTTGAGCAAAGGCAAGACGTCAGAAAACATCTTGCGATAGCGCTCATTTGTCAGCACGAGATTGTCGTTCTCATCAAAAAGCGCAAAGCCGTCAGGAATAGTTTCAATCGCCGTAAGTATCGTCATCCGCTGGTTTTCAGCCTCGACTTCTAACTGCCTGCGGTAATTCTGACTGTCCTGCAAAGCCCGGACTGCACTCGACATTCGCCCCAGTTCATCAACGCCCTCGGGGGGCAGATCAACCTCTTTCGCACCTGCATTCAATTCCGAAATCGCGCGGTTGATCCCGCTAAGCGGGGTCAGGATTGAACGCAGAACGCGCCAGGTTAGAATGGTACCCGAAATCAGAATAAAGATGCAGGCGGCGACCGCGCGCGTCACTGAATTCCGCGCGGCATTTTGGGCGGCCTGTTCACTTGCCGCGGCCTCTGCCGCTAGGTCCGCTACGAGGTTCTTCAACGCAGCGTCGACAATATCACTGCCTAAACGCGCTTGGGCGGACAGTGTATTTCCGATAACGCGCCGGTCTTCAGTATACGCATCTGCGGCTTGCAGGGCCGCAATGTTATAGCTTTCGACACCTTGCCTAATCTGCTCTGCGGCCTCGGGCGCAAACGCTTCAACTTTGTCCAATTGGATCTCAAGATTTTCTCGTGCAGCTTGGGCGCGCCGCTCTGACAGGGTCAACAGACTGACAGACAAATCCGTCAACCAGTACCGCATTTCGCCAAAGTCTCTATCCGCTTCGGCAGCATGTTCAAGGAAACGAAACCGCTCGGTCGACTCGGCAACCCGCTTTTGGTTTTGCCACAAATCCCACACCATCACGGACGTGCTCAGCACCAATGCCCCGAGCAGTGCAGCCGAGAGTGAGCCGATTTTTAACGTAATGCTATTGCGCTTTAGGCTTGCAAACAGATCATTTCGTGGGGTGCCGGTCATCTTTTGAGGGTAATGCTGATTGCGCCCGCTAGATCACCCGTAGCACCGCCCTCTTTGGGAAATCCTGTTACGTCCATTTCGCCCTTCGGGCCGCCATGACAGGACAAGCAAGATTCACTGTAATATTCCGGGAGAAGCATACGAAAGACTATTTCGCCGTCGGCGGTCAATTCCTCGTAGAATGCCGCTCCCTTTGTCCAATCCGGGCTGTCAAACTTCTCCGTCAGAACTGCAGCCTCCCAGTCATCTGGTCGTGCTTTGCGATTACGAACAAGGTGAAGTGGGGCTGTCACTTTTACCTTGGCCAAGGCACCTTGCTTTTCAAAGAAGCGCTCGTTCACCAACCTTGCGAAAATCGCAGGAATTAGGCCCTTAAATCCCATGCCTTCGGTGTTAATCAATTCCTGATTTTCATCGATGATTTCAGCCATGGATTCCAACTGCGCCTCAGTTAGTTGTCTTTGCTCATCGCTAAGATCACCTTCAAGCGGGAGAGCCCCGTTCAGCTCCTTGTATTGTTCTTCAACGGCTTTAATAAAGGTCGAACTGTCCAAACCCTTGTCACCGATTGACGGGTCATTGATCAGATTTTGGTTGCTGGAGATTACCCCGCGACCGGCCCGCAACAGCGAAGCAAGCCGCTGGCCTTCGTCGGCAAGGACAGCCAAACTCTCCTGTGCGGTTACCTTATGGGCGGAAAACGAAACAAACATCGGCAATGAAACTAAGAGGGCAATGATAATACGAGCCATCGGATTATTCCTTAATGAGGAAAATAATGTGACTGCATCATGCTCGCTCTGGCATCATCGGTAAAGGCCCGAGTTTTCAAACACGCGCGATCCTGTGAATATCGGGCAGCAGCCTAGGGATGTTCAGGCGGCTAATAAATCTATTGTCGAATTGAAAATTACGCGAATTGGCAAACCGAAGAGCAGTGTCAAAGCAAACTGACTTGAAGCTGGAACAACGGTTTCGTGGTTGAACTGAACGAAGCTACTTTGCATAGCTGCGGTTTCAAGTCGTCCCCAAGATCATGCGTCTCGCGATGGTAAGGAATGAATGGTTTCCTCTCAGTTCAATGAACATTGAA
>JAPKCR010000607.1 GCA_026421135.1 Sulfitobacter sp.
CGAAATCTCGGCGCAGGCCATGGGCATTAACCTAACGCGGACCAAAGCGATCTCATTCTTCTTGTCGGCTACGGCGGCGGGACTTGCAGGCGCACTGTTTGGTCATTCGGCGGGCTATGTGACGAATGAAACATTCGATCTGGTCATGTCGATCACCTTGCTCTTGATGATTGTCATCGGGGGACTGGGGTTCATTCATGGTGCATTCTTTGGTGCAATTGTGGTCGGCATTATCCCTGTTGCAATTGCAAACGGGCGGACGTTTTTGGCCACCACTTTTGACGTGAACATCAACATTCCAGGGCTGGAAAGCGCGATGTTCGCCGCAATCCTGATCGGCTTTATCCTGTTTG
The DNA here is from genome assembly GCA_026421135.1 of Sulfitobacter sp. Classification (GTDB taxonomy): domain Bacteria; phylum Pseudomonadota; class Alphaproteobacteria; order Rhodobacterales; family Rhodobacteraceae; genus Sulfitobacter. The sequence goes on from JAPKCR010000607.1 coordinate 354, forward strand.
AACCGATGGGGCTTTATGGCCGTTGGCTTAAAATCCGCACCTATTTAGAACTGTTCCCATTTTATCGCAAGGATATGTTCAAACGTCAGAAATCTTATCTCAAGACGGATCGTGTCCAATGAGCTTGCTTGAAATTGAAAACGTTACCCTGCGCTTTGGCGGTTTGGTGGCGGTCGACAACGTATCCTTGAAGGTTAACGAGGGTGAGGTGTTCGCCCTTGTCGGGCCAAACGGTGCGGGAAAATCGACGATCTTTAATCTGATCTCGCGGTTTTACGATCCTGCGGAGGGAAGCATCCGGTTTGATGGCAATGACCTGTTGAAAAACACTTCGGATCAGGTGCCAAGCTTTGGGATCGCGCGCACCTTTCAGAACATTGAGCTGTTTGAGCAAGCAACTGTGCTGCAGAACCTGCTGGTCGGGCGGCATAGGCATCGACAAACCAGCATGTTTTCAAACATCGTTTTCTCGCCCAAAGCCTACCGCGAGGAATTGCGCCACCGCGAAGCCGTCGAGGAAGTGATCGAGTTTCTAAACCTCCAGCCTTACCGCGATAAAATGATTGGTGGCTTGCCTTACGGGGTGCGCAAGGTGGTCGAACTTGGTCGTGCCTTGGCGTCAGAGCCAAAGTTGCTGCTACTCGACGAACCAGCCTCTGGCTTGTCGGTCGAAGAGACGCAGGACATGGCATTTTGGATCGAAGACATTCAGAAACAGATGGGCATTTCGGTGATGATGGTCGAACATGACATGGGTCTAGTTTCGGCCGTGTCGGGTCGTGTGATGGCGCTGTCTGATGGCAAGGAACTGGCGACAGGTACGGCTGCAGAAGTACAATCCCATCCGGCTGTAATTGAGGCGTACCTTGGCACAGGTGACATCTCCAAAACAGGGACATCACGCGCATGAGTACGGATGTGACAGAACCAAAAGTCGTTCTACAGATCGACAACCTCGAAAGCTATTATGGTCCCATCCAAGCTATTCGCGGCGTCAGCCTGAAAGTCCATGAGGGCCAGATCGTTACTGTTTTGGGGGCAAACGGCGCGGGGAAAACCACGCTGCTCAAAAACATCTCTGGTGTGATGGACCCCGAAAAGGGCACGATCAAGATGGACGGGACTGACATTCAGTCCTTGGAACCTGACGCGATTGTGCGTCGTGGGATTGTGCATGTGCCTGAGGGTCGCGAGATTTTTCCGCTGATGACCGTGGCCGAAAACATCGCGATGGGCGCATACACCCGTAAAGATCGCAGCACGATCCAAGCTGATGAGGAAATGGTTTATTCCTATTTCCCGATCCTCAAAGACCGCCGCACCCAACGCGCAGGCACCCTTTCGGGGGGCCAACAACAGATGCTTGCCATCGGGCGCGGGCTGATGTCGCACCCCAAGTTAATGTTGCTGGACGAGCCGAGCCTTGGATTGTCGCCCCTGCTGACCCAAGAGATTTTCGAGATTATCGTGCGGCTTAACAAAGAGCAGAAGGTCACGATGATGCTGGTCGAACAAAATGCCAAAGTGGCGCTTGATGCTGCTGATTATGGCTATGTGATGGAACTGGGGCGCATCGTGATGAATGACAGCGCCGATGTTCTGGCCGGGTCCAAAGACATTCAGGAATTTTATCTTGGCGTCAGTCAGGATGAGAACCAGCGCGGGCAACGCCGCTGGAAACAACGCAAGACGTGGAGGTAAGGATTGATCATGGCAGATAAACTCCCCCCTCAGGAAAAAGTGCACGGGCTGACGATCAACGCTGATCTGTCAACGGGTCCGTTTTACATCGACAGCATGGACACGACGCCAAAGCTGTTTCGCTTGCGCGCCAGTACGTTGGGCAAGCGCACCGCGCACCGTGAAAAGACGTTTGGCATCTGGCGATCCCATTCATGGGATGACTATTATACCCGCGCCAAACATCTTGGCCTTGGGCTGGTGTCCTTGGGCCTCAAGCGTGGTGAGGTTGTATCGATCCTGTCCGAGGACAGCAAAGAATGGATGTACACCGACATGGGTGTGCAAAGTGTCGGCGCAATTTGTTCGGGCATCTACACCACCGATTCTGCTTCTCAATTGGAATATCTGGTCAACAACTCAGACAGCCGTTTCCTATTGGTTG
>JAPKCR010000608.1 GCA_026421135.1 Sulfitobacter sp.
GCGATCATCACCGCAGAACGTTTGCGGCTTTCACAACAGCCAAATCTGGTCGATCATGTTCGCGCCCTGCAATCTGAATTCGAGGAAACGAAATGACCCTATATGCCTTGGCCGATTTGACCCCGACGGTAGACGCTGACGCTTGGGTGGCACCCGATGCCAATGTGATTGGCCGTGTCGTACTTGAAGCCGGATCGTCGGTCTGGTTTGGCAGTACCCTGCGCGGCGACAATGAACTGATCAAGGTCGGCAAGGGCAGCAATGTGCAGGAAAACTGCGTTTTTCATACCGATCCGGGTTGCCCGCTGACTATTGGCGAAAACTGCACCATTGGTCACAAGGTGATGCTGCATGGCTGTACTATCGGGGATAATTCGCTTGTGGGGATGGGCGCTACGATCCTGAACGGGGCCAAAATCGGCAAGAATTGCCTGATCGGGGCAGGTTCGCTGATTACGGAAAACAAGGTGATCCCGGATGGGTCGCTGGTGATGGGGGTACCGGGTAAGGTTGTGCGTGATCTGGACGCAGCGGCCATTGCGGGCCTGACAGCCAGCGCCCTGCATTATCAGGAAAACGCACGCCGGTTTCGCAACGACTTAAAGCCAGTCTAACCTATGGTGGTCCGCCCGCTTCTGCCTGATCTGCTGGCGGCGTTGCCTTTGCCGACCCTTGCCATTGATCGCGCGGAACGGATCGTTGCAATGAACGCTGCCGCGCAGGCCCTTGTTGGTGCCGCCGCATTGGACCGCCATTATATCAATGTATTGCGTCAGCCCATGGTGGTCGACGCGGTCGAGCAGTGCCAGCGCGATAGCAAACCCCGCGAGGCGCAATACGTGGCGAATAACGGGGGCAATGACACCAGGTTTCAGGTGTATGTCAGCAAGGTTGCCGGGACTGGCGATGTGTTGCTTAGTTTTCAGGACATTACACAACTGGCCAAAGCTAGCCAGATGCGCCGTGATTTTGTCGCCAACGTCAGCCATGAATTGCGCACACCGTTGACAGCATTGATGGGATTTATTGAAACTCTGCGTGGGCCTGCACGCGATGACGCCCCCGCCCGCGACCGGTTTTTGGGGATCATGACCGAAGAGGCCGAACGCATGAACCGTCTGGTTGGTGATTTGCTGTCGCTTAGCCGGGTGGAAACCGAGGAACGCTTGCGGCCCACGCAAAAGGTCGACCTGCGCCATGTGGTGCACTCGACCTTGCGCAATCTTAACCTCATCGCAGTCGAAGCCGATGTGACCCTGCAGCTTCGCATGGCCGACGACGACCTGCCCCTGATCGGGGATCCGGACCAGCTTTTGCAGGTGTTCACCAACCTCATCGAGAACGCGATCAAATATGGGGGTAAGGGCAAAACGGTCGAGATCGATGTGGAAACCACCCTGAGGGACCCGTCACTGCGCGGGCCTGCGGTCCGGGTAACGGTCACGGACCATGGCCCCGGCATCGATCCTTTGCATCTCCCGCGTCTGACCGAACGATTCTACCGGGCTGACAGCCACCGCAGCCGCGCGCTTGGCGGAACGGGGTTGGGGTTGGCGATTGTGAAGCACATTCTGAACCGGCATCGTGGACGGCTAAAAATCACCAGCGAACTGGGAAAAGGCAGTCAATTCACAGTTATTTTGCCGTTGGACGCGCCGTGACGCGATAGCCGCTTGGAAAAACATTCTTGAATTCTTGCCCTGTCATAAAACTGTAACACTAGTGTCACAAAAGCCAAACGTTGCCGCCGTACTGCTGCACCAAGATCACCATGGGGGTGGTCAAGAATTCAAAGCTGACAGGAGACATCATGTCGCTCGTTAAGATCACTACATCCGCTCTGGCCATTTCCGCAGTTTGCGCAACCGCTGCCGTTGCCCGCGATCAAGTACAGGTCGCCGGTTCATCCACCGTTCTGCCCTATGCGTCGATCGTGGCCGAAGCTTTTGGCGAAAACTTTGATTTCCCGACACCGGTCGTTGAATCTGGTGGATCTTCTGCTGGCCTCAAGCGGTTTTGCGAAGGTGTCGGCGAAAATACGATCGACGTGGCGAACGCATCGCGCCCGATCAAACCGTCTGAAGTCGAAGTCTGTGCGGCCAACGGCGTGACCGACATCATCGAAGTGCGCATCGGTTATGATGGCATCGTGTTTGCGTCCGACATCAGCGGCAACACATTCGAATTCACCCCTGAAGACTGGTACAAAGCGCTGAGCGAAACCATCGTTGTTGACGGTGAAATCGTTCCTAACCCCAACAAGAACTGGAACGAAGTTAACGCCAGTTTTCCTGACCAGCCAATTCAAGCGTACATCCCGGGCACAAAACATGGCACGCGAGAAGTGTTCGAGGAGAAAGTGATCTTGGCCGGTTGTGAAGCCACAGGTGATTTCGAAGTGATCAAAGCGGACAATGGCGACGACAAAAAAGCCGCTGAGAAAGCCTGTATCGCGATCCGGACCGACGGCAAATCA
>JAPKCR010000047.1 GCA_026421135.1 Sulfitobacter sp.
TCGTCTTGAAATATCGGAAGGGGCTGCGTCTTGTCATCCCGCGACGCTAATTGCTCGCCCTGCCCGCCTCAACAGGTTTTCTTCTAACAGAGCCTCACGCCAGTCTCTTCTGACAAAGCCCTGGGCCGAAATCAGAACATGTGCATGAAGCGGATCAACATTGGTGCCAGACAAATCAGCAAGAGCACTGGCATCATGCATAGGGCCATCACCGCCGACATTTGCACCGGCAGGCGGTTTGCTTTTTCCTGTGCGCGCAGTTCGCGGTCAAAACGCATATCCGTTGAATATCTGTTCAACGCGGTGGAAACGGTGGTGCCGAATTGATTGGATTGCAGGATCACATTGGCAAAGGCGGTCAGTTCTTCGACATCTACTCGGTGCGCCATGTCCAGCAAAGCAGCCTGGCGTTCCTTACCGGCCTGAAGTTCCAGCTGGAAGATCATGAATTCCTGTGAAATCTCGGGCGCGGCGCGCGCAAGTTCATGCGACACCCGCATCATCGCAGCATCAAAACCCAAGCCCGCTTCCATGGCGATCTGCAACAGGTCAAGCGCATTGGGCAGGCTAAATTCAATCGCTTGGCGTCGCTTCTTGATCCTGCCGCGCACCCAAAGGGCTGGAACGTAGAAACCTGCGACCATTAGTGCCGTCACGATCTGCATCACATGAACCCAGGAAATCTTTTGTACTACGTCCGCGATGTGTGGCTGAACGAGGATTTCAGGAGGAAGCGCCATTGCAAACACAAACAGAAGTGGCAGGAAGATGCCCATGACCACGCGAAATGCATAGAAGGAGCGCACGGCATGTTTACTCACGATCCCGGCCCGGCGTAATTGCCCGCTCAGCTTGGTGCGTTCTTTTTGGGATGACGGCACGAAGGCCTTCAGAAGACCGTGGGGATCGCTGTTGTCACCCTGAACGAGGTCGAAATCCGCGCCATGAGCCTTTTTGATGGACCCCGCATGCATCCTTCGGGTGGCGGGTGAATCGCCCGCCGTCAATCCCGACAGACCCTGGACGATGACGAATGCACTTATCGCCACGCCTGCCAAGATCAGGTATTCGGGCTGTGCCATCAGATTTTCTAGAGTGGTTTGAAGAATATCCATTTTGCTGCCCTCAGATTAGAATTTGAAATTGACCAGCCGGAACAGGATCAGCCCCTGCACGGCAATCAATCCAACGATGATCATGGCAAATGTCGGGAACAACGGATCGCTTCGTACATCGCCGTAGAACGACGGCGATGACACTTCGATCGTGAGGTAAATAAAGACCGGCAAGGCAGTCAAGATTAGGCCGCTTAGGCGCCCTTCTGCGGAAATCGCCTTGATCTTTTTTCGCATTATTTGCCGATCCCGGATCACCTGCGACAGCACATTCAGGATCCGGCTTAGGTTGCCGCCGGTGCCATGCTGAATGCCAATGCTGACGGCAAGATAGTTGGCATCCTCCGTCGACACGCGCTTGGCAAAATCGTGAAAAGCCGTGGCAACGTCATCGCCATAGTTGATCTGGTCTTGAATGATCCCGAATTCAGTCCCGATCGGGTCTGGCATGTCGCTTGCCACATTGCCAATCGTAACGGCGACCGGGTGTCCCACCTTCAGACCGCGTGACATCAAATCACGTGTATCCGGCAGTTGTTTGGTAAGTTTCTGGAGCCGTGCGCTTTTCATGCCGACAAGGACAAAAAACGGCAAGATCACCGCGACGACAATGCCAATTGGTACCGCGAGGTTTGGCCCAAGGAACAAGTTTGCAGAGAAAAAGGCGGCGACACCCAAACCGATGGCACCGAGCAATATCCACGCAGGCCGGATTGTCACGCCCGCCTGAATAAGCAGTCGGCGAAACCGCGTGATAGGGCCTCCTTTCGTTTCGCCGCTAAACATCGCCGGATCCCGAAGCAGTTGCAGAACTTGATCCGTCGAAGCACCGCGCTGGATCATCTTCATGCGCCGATTGCGTGCCTCGCCTTGTGTTTCTCGACGAAACAGCAGTTGCACCACCCCTTCATAGGCCAGCAAGACACCGACAAAGACGAAAATGTAGACAAAGATGTTGAGGTCGAAAGTTTGCAGGTCCATCATGGTCGGACCTCCTTTCGCATGAACATCTTGGTATCAATATCCACACCTGACGCGATCAGTTGATCGAAGCATTTCGGCCGGATGCCAGTTGGCACGAACTCTCCGATGATTTTTCCGTCAGCCGACTTTCCCCGGCGCTTGTAGACGAAAATATCCTGCATCGTGATGGTGTCATCTTCTATGCCGGTGATTTCTGATATGCTGATGACCCGCCGACTGCCATCGCTAAGCCGGCCAAGCTGCAGCACGATGTGAATGGCTGATGCGATCTGGGACCGGATCGTCTTCATGGGCAGGCCCGCGCCCAGCATTGTCACCATCTGTTCCACGCGGCCCAATGCGTCGCGCGCAGAGTTGGCGTGTATCGTCGTCATGGACCCGTCGTGCCCGGTGTTCATGGCCTGAAGCATGTCGAAGCATTCGGTACCGCGCACCTCTCCCACGATAATGCGGTCGGGTCGCATCCGCAGGGCGTTTCGCACCAGATCACGCTGCGCGATGACGCCCTGCCCTTCAGAATTTGGCGGACGCGTCTCAAGGCGAACGACGTGATCCTGCTGAAGCTGCAGTTCCGCCGCGTCCTCAATGGTCACGATGCGTTGATTGACGTCGATGAAAGACGACACCGCGTTTAGCATGGTAGTTTTACCTGATCCCGTTCCGCCCGAAATGAGGATGTTCAGTCGCGCCTCGACAAATGCCCGAAGGAGTTGGACAGCCTGCTCATCTAGAGCGCCGCGTTCCACCAGTTTGTCCGCCGTCAGCGGATTGCGCGAAAATTTGCGGATCGACAGGGCCGGACCGTCGATGGAACACGGGCGGATGATTGCGTTCACTCGGCTGCCGTCTTCCAGACGGGCATCGACCCATGGCTGAGACTCGTCAATGCGCCGTCCCACATTGGTAACGATCTTGTCGATGATGCGCAGCAGGTGACGTTCGTCGCGAAAACGCGTCTTCGTCCGTTCTAGCAATCCGTATCGCTCGACATACACCTGATCGTACGAGTTGACGAGAATGTCGTTAATGGTCGGGTCTGCCAAAAGGGGTTCAAGCGGCCCCAAGCCCATGACCTCGTGGATCAACTCCTCAACAAGGTCGGAAAATGAATCCGACGGCATGTAAATGCCTTCCGCCTTCAGCAGGGTGGTTGCAAGTGCGGCGATCTGGCGTTTGAGTTCCGACCGTTCGACCTTGTCGATGACAGACAGGTTCAGCCGGTCCAGAAGCTCGCTGTGAAGGCGGCTCTTGAGTTCGAGATGGGCCTGCAGATCAACATCCACTGCTTCCTGAGGGGCTGCGACGACGGCTGGCTGCGACCCCTTCTTTGGTCTCTCCAGCGTTATAGCACTCGGCTGCGCGGCAGCTCTACGTGATTTGTATTCATTGAACACTGCGTTACCCCCCTTAGTTGTTTTTGCGTTGTACGTGTTGTTCTGCCGCAGTCATTGCGGAGGCCAGTAATTTAAGGGCCTTGCCCAAATCCGATCTTGGTTTCATTTCTATGATCGGTCGTCCGAGATCGACGGCTTTGCGCGCCACCTTCGGTTGATCTGGAAGCCAGTGAATGAACTTGGCTTCGAGAACCTTTTCAGCTTCTCGGATATGCTCTGATTTGATAAAGGGCTTGCGTTCCCGGTTGATCACCACCGTTACGGAAAGCGCAACGCTTTCCTCGCGGTATAGCTCCATCAGACGGCGCGTTTGGCGCACAGAAGGAACGCTGGTATCGCTCACAATGACAAGTTGCGCAGCGCACTTGAGAACGGGCTCGACCCAATCGACAGCGGCACGAGGAAGATCGACAATGATGTAATCATAGCGCTTCTTGAGAATATCGAGCATGTTTTCGACCAGATCCGGCCGAACCGACTGCAGGGGGATGACCTGTGCTGGTGCGCATAGCACGTCAAAACCAAGAGGGTGGCGCTGCAGGGTCGAAGCAACCATACGGTCATCCACCGCCTTAACGGAGTCGATGATTTGCAGGAAACCACCATTATCCTCTAAGTCGAGCAAAACATTTGAGTTGCCGAACTGAAGATCGAAGTCCAGAAGAACGACAGAACGTTTGCTGGCCTTCTGGAAGATTGACTTGCCCCCGTCTGCAAGGGAACTGGCAAGATTCACGGCAACTGTGGTGGAGCCTGCCCCACCCCGAGATTGCGTGACAGGGATCACCTGTCCAAGGGCCAAAGGGCCGTCGTGAACTGATGGCTCTGGCCCGCGCCTTGCCCTGATTTGTTCGCCGATGACCGACCTGATCCCTTCGCTGTCGGTCGACATTGGCAAAACCTCGTCGATCCCGATCTTTCGGAGCTCGCGCACTTTGACGATGGACACGTCGTTATGCGTCAATGCGAGAAAAACAGTATCGCCGGTGCGTTTCGACAGCAGATCTCGGATTGCCTCAACTTCACCGTCGTCATCGGGGTCGGCTTCGAAAATCACCACGTCAAAATCGAAAACCAGCCTCCCGGCCCGCCCGTTCATCGACTTGAAGGAATCGTTCTCTGTAGTGACTGTGCTATTTTCGTCCGTCGCAAAGGCATTGCTGACCTCTTGCCCAAACGCGTCCCGATTAGAAACGATCATGATTGATCGCGATTGATGGCTGATATCCCGGTTGTCCATTATCCTGACTCTCCTGCTGCAAGGTCTTCTCCCGGAAGCGAGACGCTAAAGCTGGAATAGCTGGCCGACGACGGAAGCGCGCTGTTGGTTGCTCCCGCCGCGTTGGCCAGCGCTGCCAAGGGAGATGTGAACTGGAAATCGTTCAGATTGAGTTCGAAGGTGACCATTGGTGTATATGGACCACCAAGGAAGCCGAGGTTCGGGTCAAAACTGTAGGAGAACTCCATCATGTCGATTGTTGCGCCGTTGGGCAAAAGCGGATTGATGCGGCCCCAAATTTCCAAAGCGGTGGGGTTGGTCACGCCACCCAGACACGAAACAGTGGCAACACTGGCGCAGACACCCGCCGCCGATCCGCACGACGTCCCAAACCTGGGCGCTGTGTTGATACCGCGCTGGTGGGTCGTTGGAACACCGGCACAGGCCGGTGCCCGGACGATGGCAATACGTGCCGCAACCTGGGCAGCACTTTGGGCCGTTACACCGCTATAGGATAACCGACCAAAATCTAACAGCGCCGAGAACAAGAACATGAACATCGATATGACAAGCGCAAACTCGACCAACACACCGCCCGACTGGTCGCGCAGAAATTTCTGGCACGCCTGCCTCTGCTGGCTCGGGATATGAGGAACACCCATCATTGGCCGAATATCCGTGATCTGTCCGTGACATCCGTGTTCACCGTTGAAATGCCATCGCCAAACAGGTGCAAGATACCGCTCAGCGGAAACTGGATCGTGACATTCGCGCTGACCTGCGCCACCGCAGCGGGGCTGACGCGATATGTGCCGGAAACGCAAGAATAGCTCGGTGTGACAGAGTTCACAGTAATACTTGCCGGAAACAGGTTATTCCCGCCGATATCCTTTTCCACGATATCCTTCAGCGTCGAACTCATTCCCGCAACACTGCCGCCGCTTGTGCAAATGTTGGCGGGTGTCACGCGGGCCATGTACCGCCCCGCGTCCCGGACCCCGGCAATCACGGTCTGGTAGGACCACATCATGCGCGAGGCCTCGATCGAAAGTGCCAGTAACAGAAGCATGACCGGCATAACGAGAGAAAACTCAACAAGGATCGCGCCGTCCTCTTGGGCGGCGAAGCGTCTGGTGAATTCAGGCCGCGGAAATTTCATGTCCCTGTTCTCCCTCACCGATACAATTGGACGACATCGCGAAAGATGCCGCCAAGGCCTGCAGCACCACCGCCAGCAACATCAGGAAACCCGACAACTTCGCCGTAGATATCGAAACTTGGCGGGGAACTGGCATCAGACCCGACCGGCTCGGTCAGGAAGACCGAAACGAAGGTCGTTACCGGCACGTTGCTGGTCGATCCACTGATAGAGGTTGTCGCACAATCTACGCCAGCGGCCGTGACCACGCGCCGTGCAGGGTCGCTGGACATCTTGTTGGAACACATCGGCCGCCCGGTTTCCGGCAGCGACGGATCAAGAATGGCAGGCGCGTTGGGATTGCTATTTCCATACGCGATCTCTCTCAGATACATGCCGAACCGGGTACCCGCATATTGCATATTGGAACCCGCCAAAACCGGAAGATGCGCATCCGAGCCCAAGTTATCCGCCGTGCCGTCAGCCAGATCATGGTTTTTGTCCAAATATGCGGCCCGGTCCCACACACCGTCGCCAAACCTGTTGCTTCCGCTGCAGCTTGTAGTGCCAAAGCAGGTGTCGCGGCCAAGCGCCATCGTCGTGTTGGTAAGGTCCTCGTTGCCCTGGATACAGGCACTGCCGCCCTTCGGCTTGATCCCTTTGATAACATTGGGAGCCGGTGCAAAATCTATGTTGTTCTTCTCGCCGTTGAGCACGGCACGAAAGATGTCGAAACGCACATTGAAGGCAGCGTTAGTGATGCCGACCTTCTGGCCCGGTTCTGTTGTGATGCCATTGGTCAAAACGCACTGCGTGATCTGGCTTTGCGCCGCGATCAGACAGGCCAGTTTATTGCCACCCTCATCCGCACAGACACCGGACGTATCCTGGAACGAGGAGAGGTCAATAAACCCGAAATTGCCAGGACCCCAAGCAGCATTGTTGCCGCCGCTGCGCAGCAAAATTTGCTTTCCAACGCCCAGCGTGCTTTCCCAGTTCGTCGGCAAGCAGAACATCAATGGTGTAATGTCACAGGCTGCCTGAGTAAATCCTGCCACCGACTGGGCATTTACATCCGTCGTCCCAAAGCCGTTTCCGCCGAGCATCCGGTCGAGGCCTGAGGCCAGGCCCATGCTGAGCGCCTTTGGCGTCAAGACGACCTGAACGAATCTCGCTCTGTTGGGATCGGTTGTCGTATCCCCGCCAAGCGGATCAAGGTCCGAGTCCGGCAATGCAGAATGAAAGATCAAGGTATAGTCAGTCGAGCCTGACAGAGAGTTTGAGCCGTTGGCAAAGGTCTGGCTGTCGCTGATCAAATTGTCGGCGGCATTCTGGGCCCGGGTGATCGCATCGTTACTGCCGTCAAGCTCTCCGGCAGCGGCCAGCGCCACATTGTCGGCAAAAGACTGAAGCTCGAATTGGGTCGCGCCAAGACGACCGACATCAAGCGTAACGGCAAGAAAGCCAAGAAGCGCGACAAAGGACGTGCCCCACAGGATGGCAATTGTTCCAGCCTCTTCCTTGAGAAACCGCGATGTTATGGCTTGAAAGCACATGTCAGAACTTATTGCTCTATTAGCTGAGTGACGGTAATCGGACGCATGCGTGGGCGCACCACAAGTGGATCAAGTGGCATTGTCTCTAAATCAATCGTAAGGTTTGTGACGTCGGCCGGAATTCTTTTTGGAAGCACCCGCGGCTCTGTTGCCCGTTGTGGCTCGGTTGCAGTTTCCGTTTCCGTTATTGCCTCAGGGGCGATAACCGGGTCAGTTTTCACCAGTTGCCGCCGTATCGTGACAATTTCGGTATCTGTGCCGCGGTTTATTTTTACCGTGGGGTGAACCAGGACCTGCGCGATCGGCGCTTCCTCGTTCATAAGATCCCGCAGATGCACCATTTCCATCGGCTTGTCCTCGACCCCGTCAAGTGTTCTAAGGGTCAAACTCAGAGATCCCGCCTTTTGGGCCAGCGCCAGGCGCAGTCCCTGTTCAGGCGACACCTCTACCGTGATTGTACGCGCTACTTCCGGCTGTTTTTTCGCCTCCTCGGATTGCTGATCAACCCCGATGACACGGATTTTTTGCAAGATCGTGACGGCGCGCATGTCTTGGTTGTTGCCCTCGGTCATCACAATATCCACATAATCGCCCGGCGTCACAAAACCGCCAACCGCCGTGACGGCGTCGACTTTGATGGCCATGGCACGGGTGTTTTCACCCAATTTCTGCACCAAGGTGACTTTTTCGCCAAAGTGCGAGACCTTGGTCGCAATCATGACTTCGCCTGGGTAGAAACGACCCTTGGCACGACGCTGTTGTTCAGGATCTGTTGGCACAAGTTGTGCTATGTCGGTGAATGCTCCGGGTGGAACCGCGTCACGTGGCCACAAATGAATTGAAACGTGGTGTGCCTCGATCAACTCCCCATAGTTGATCGAGGACCGCGCAAGGTAGATTTCAACGAGACTGGATCCCGGCGTGTCGCCAATGGATTCGGGCTGGTCCAGAAGGTGCTCTTTTGTCAGAAATACGGATCCGGCCGCGATCCCAATTCCGAAGATTGTCGTGATGATCGGCTTGATGCGCATTTTGTTTCCAATATTCAAAATTTCAAATTTCAAAGTCCGCAGCTTTGGTTGGTCGAAAAAGACCCCGCGGTGTCCCCTGCGCCGCCACGCGGCGCAGGGATTTGTGTTGATGGGTCAAACCCTGCAGGCAAATTACCTAGCAGGTCGCGCTGCCCAGAGCCGTACAGGCCGCAGTCACGTTCGTGTTGGTTGTGGTTCCGAGATAACCGAAAGCACCGACAGCAATCGATGCGACCACCAAAAGCGCGAGGCCATATTCAACGATCGCTGCACCGCTATCGTCCCTGACGAACGTTTTCAGAAAATTAATCATTTTTCCCCCTTTAGGATTTGTTTACAAATATTGCATTGGATTTCTCCGCCGCATAAGCCTGACACAAAATTGCCTTAATGATGCCTTAGCTTGCCATCCAAGTTACTGGATGTGCTACGATTTACGCATCCATCAAACGTGATCAATTTTATCGTTAAAATTGTGTCGAAACGCTTCATTCTATTTTTAGGTGATTTTTATTCAATCAATGGTAGAGATTAGCTGATGATTCGGTTGATGACCCAAACTTAAACCTCCGTGTCGCAATGATTCATTTTCGAATGGGTACTTGACCGGCAATAATTCGCTTGGCACACTCAAAAGTGATTAATCAAATCTAATTAAGGAAAGGGGTGCCACCGTCTAATACCTGATTTGCAGATTAGGTTAATTGGGGGTTCTTTGAAAAAGCGACCGGTTTTGTGCGTCGCTGTGGCCCTTAAATGGGCACCGGGGGCAAATTAACATTCGTCAATATACCCCTCGTATCGCATAAAAAGCGTATTTTTGTTACCGAGTGCATTTTTGCTACCGACCCGACTTAACAATTCGCATTTAG
>JAPKCR010000609.1 GCA_026421135.1 Sulfitobacter sp.
GGCTAAGAATGCCTACATCCAAAACCAACCAAACCAACAGATGCAAAGACACATATATAAAGGCCAGCAGTCCCAGGCACCGCCGGAACTTGATCAGGTTCAAACCTGCATGCCTGCGCAAGGGTGTGATGGCCAAACCGAGGATAAGCAGTTTCAGGGCGATCTGGCCCAGCTCGTGTTCAAGCGCCTTGATCGGCTCCACACCCAAACCACCAGTCTGAGCCAAATACAGCAGCCACGGCACGGGCAAAAGGCACAGTATATAAACAAGCCATGTCGGCACTTTGCGGGCAAGCCCGTTCAAGCGATCCACGGTACCGACCCTGCCCTATATATCTTTGGTCAAATCCATACCGGTGTATAGTGCCGCGACATCTTCTTCGTAGCCGTTGAACATCTGGGTCGGAATTCGTTTGGAAAATAGCCCGCCACCGATCGCACGCTCGGACGCTTGCGACCAACGCGGGTGATCCACGGTTGGGTTCACATTACTATAGAACCCGTATTCGCGTGCATTGGCCTTGTTCCAGCTGGTGGCCGGCTGTGTGTCCGTCAACGTAATCTTCACCACGGACTTGATCGACTTATATCCGTACTTCCAAGGGACGACCAAACGCAGGGGCGCACCGTTCTGCTTAAGAATGTCTTTACCGTAGACGCCTGTGGCCATGATGGTCAGCGGGTGCATCGCCTCGTCCAGCCGCAAACCTTCGACATAAGGCCAGTCCAGAACAGGATAGGCGACGCCAGGCATCTCTTCTGGGCGCAATGCGGTTTCAAATGCTACATATTTCGCGCCCGATTGCACACCGGCCATGTTCAACAGATCGGCCAGTTCGAAACCGTTCCACGGCACAACCATCGACCACGCCTCGACACAGCGGAATTTATACAACCGCTCTTCGATGGTCATCGCCTTCAGAATGTCTTCAAATGCATAGGCACCGGGTTTGTCGACCATGCCGTCGATTTCGACCGTCCACGGGTCGATCGTCAACGCCTCAGCATACTTCGCCGGATCGTCCTTGCCCGTCCCGAATTCATAGTAGTTATTGTAGGATGTGATTTCCTCGTACGTATTCGGCTCTAGCCCTTCGGGGGCTGCGCTTGCACTGCTACTAATACCTGCCAAACCAATCCCGGCCAACGCTCCGCCCATGATCTGCCGACGGTTCATGAACATACCCTCCGGCGTGACGTCTTTATCCTTGAGCGAATTGATCCAGCGGTTGGCCATTTGGGTACTCCTTACATCTATATATAGAGTAGATAGTGTGAGGTTCAGGATCGACCAAACAGTTAGCCGCTACATTTCAGCAATCACACCGCATTGTCAGAAAATTGCAAAAGGGCCGCAGCAGATGCTACGGCCCTCTCTACTCTCTTTATATAGTGACGCTTAGTGAACGGTCGCGTCATCCGGCTTGGGCCGGTTGCTGGCCGCCACCCGATCGCCAATAATCAAACCTTCACTGCCAGCGGACACAGGGATCAAATCACCATCTGACACATCCCCAGCTAGGATCATCTCGGCAAGCGGATCCTGAAGCGCGCGTTGAATGACCCGTTTCAAAGGCCGTGCACCGAACACCGGATCATAACCTTCATCCGCGAGCCACTGCTTGGCATCAGCGTCCAGTTCAAGCCCGATCTTGCGACCTGCAAGGCGCTTGAGCAAACGGCTGATTTGGATATCGACGATCCCGTTCATGTCTTCGCGTGCCAGACGGTCAAAGATGACTGTTTCATCCAGACGGTTCAGGAACTCGGGCCGGAAGTGCCCGCGCACTGCATCCATCACATCGCGTTTGGCCTGCTCCATGTCCCCGCCATCCGGCAGTTGGCTCAGTGCTTGAGCCCCAAGGTTGCTGGTCAGCACGATCAGCGTCTGCTTGAAGTCGACGGTTCGCCCCTGACCATCGGTCAGAATACCATCGTCCAGCACCTGCAGCAGCACGTTGAACACATCCGGGTGCGCTTTTTCGACCTCATCGAACAGCACGACCTGATAGGGCCTGCGCCGCACGGCTTCGGTCAGAACACCGCCCTCGTCATACCCGACATAGCCCGGAGGGGCACCGATCAGGCGCGACACGGCGTGTTTCTCCATGAATTCACTCATGTCGATCCGCACCATGGCGTGCTCGTCGTCGAACAGAAATTCGGCTACAGCCTTGGTCAGCTCGGTTTTACCCACGCCGGTCGGTCCAAGGAACAAGAAGCTGCCCAAAGGCCGCGCCTCGTCATTCAGACCAGCCCGCGCACGGCGCACCGCATTCGCGACGGCTTTGACCGCTTGGTTCTGACCGATCACACGGTTGTGCAACTGATCTTCCATGCGCAGCAGCTTGTCACGCTCGCCCTCTAGCATCCGACCGGCAGGAATACCGGTCCAGCGCTCAACCACGCCTGCGATCTGGTCGGGGCGCACGGCCTCTTCCACCATCACATCGGTTTCGCTTTCCTCGGC
>JAPKCR010000048.1 GCA_026421135.1 Sulfitobacter sp.
CGCTTCTTCAGAAATGACAGACTTTCGGCTGACACCTGACCCATCGTTAGTTCGTCAACACGAACCGGGTCAAATCATTGCGCCTGTGACTGACCTATGCCGTAGCCCTTCCGGCGCACGGGACCGGCAATCGATTTATGGTGACGCACTGACCATTCTGGCCAATGAAGGCGGCTGGTCATATGTTCAGATGGGTAAAGACAGCTATTGTGGGTTTGTTCAGGAAACTGCAATTGGCCCGCGAACTCAGGCGACACATGTCGTCGCTGCCCCTGCCACCCACGTGTATGTTCAGCCTGATTGTAAAAGTCGGGATCTGGTGTCGCTTACCTTTGGCAGCAGAGTAAATGCCCTGAGTGTAGACAAAGGATTTGCGCAAACTGCATTGGGATACATTCCAGTACAACATTTGAACGGCTTAGCTCCCAGCAACTTGGACCCCGGTGATTTTGCCCGTCTATTTCTGGGCACCCCCTATCTTTGGGGTGGCAACAGCCGTTGGGGAATTGACTGCTCCGGCCTTGTTCAAGCGACCTTACTTGCCTGTGGCATTCCCTGTCCCGGCGACAGCGATCAACAGCTAGCGATGGTCGGAGAACAACTCCCTCCGGGCTCAGAATACAAACGCAATGATCTGTTATTCTGGAAGGGACACGTCGCATTGGTTCTTGAACCCGACCTTTTGATCCACGCAAATGCGCATAAAATGGCTGTCACTTTGGAACCGATCACCACCGCGATTGCACGTATCGCAAAGGCTGACGGCCCGATAACGGGGCACAAGCGCCTCACATCCTTCAGGTAACCTTGACGGAATTGACCATATTCATCGCTTATGTATCGACAGCACGGATCAGCTTGCGCTCTAACACCCGCAGCACCGTGGCCAAGTTCTGCCCACGGCGCAAAACCTGCCCATTGGGACCGACAACCGCATACATTCCTTGCTTTAATCGCATCTTGGGCCGCTTTTCGATCCGGTACAGCGGCATCTCTGCTGTCCTGCGAAATACGGAGAATACAGCAACTTCGCGCAAGCATGAAATGCCGTAATCGCGCCATTCACCCGCTGCAACCATACGACCATAAAGCGACAAGATCGGGGACAGTTCGGTGCGGTGGAACGCAACTTGCTCAGGCGCGCGCTCGTTCTTGTTGTTTGATGAGTGTAAGTGCAACGTCATATTCTAACAGTCGCGTTGATCGCAGATCAAATCAAGCCCTAGGCCACATGAAATATCTTGAAGGTGTTACAGATTTTATGCAACTTACATATTTATGAAACATGAAAGCCCCCACCTATGACCCCCCAAACTCGTGCCGAGAAATCAGCCGCAGCCATGTGGGCCACAGATAAGGCCAGTCAAAACCTTGATATGCGCATCGACCATATCGCCCCGGGCAATGCGACCCTTTCGATGCCCGTGGCAGATACAATGTTGAATGGGCACGGCATTTGCCATGGGGGCTATATCTTTACGCTTGCCGACAGCGCTTTCGCATTTGCCTGCAATAGCTATAACCAACTTGTAGTCGCCCAGCAAAACCAGATCACATATCTTGCCCCCGGCAAGGCTGGTGAACGACTGACAGCAACGGCAGTTGAACAATCAAGGGTCGGGCGATCCGGCGTCTATGACGTAACAGTCACGGGGGAGAATGGTCGCACAATCGCGCTATTCCGTGGTTTGTCACGCACTATGAAAGGCCAGCATTTCGAGGAGGAAATGACCCGATGAAAGACCTCACCCCAGCACGTGAAAGCCTTGACCCCATTGAGATCGCCAGCCGGGATGAGATCAGCGCCTTGCAATTGGAGCGTCTGAAATGGTCCTTGCGACATGCCTATGACAACGTGCCTTTCTATCGCAAAAGCTTTGATGATGCGGGGGTGCATCCCGACGATCTCCACGATCTTAGCGATCTGGCTAAATTTCCGTTCACCGTTAAGACCGACCTGCGCGACAATTACCCCTTTGGGATGTTTGCCGTTCCCCGCCAACAAATCGCCCGCATCCATGCTTCTTCCGGCACGACGGGCCAACCGACAGTCGTTGGGTATACCAAAACAGATCTTGAGAACTGGGGCACCGTCGTCGCCCGGTCTTTGCGCGCCGCCGGTCTGAAACCTGGCGACATGCTGCACAATGCCTATGGATACGGATTGTTTACCGGCGGGTTGGGTATTCACCTAGGGGCCGACAAGCTTGGTATCAGCACGGTGCCCATTTCTGGCGGCATGACCCCGCGCCAGGTGCGCCTGATCGAAGATTTCAAACCCAATGGCATCACGGTTACCCCGTCTTATGCCCTGTCGATCCTCGATGAATATGCCCGCCAAGGCATCGATCCGCGCCAGTCCTCGCTTGAGGTGGGAATATTCGGGGCCGAACCATGGACAAACGCTATGCGGCTCGAAATCGAGCAGGCGTTCGATATGCACGCCGTTGATATCTATGGACTATCCGAAATTATGGGTCCGGGTGTATCCTGCGAATGCGTCGAAACCAAAGACGGCCTGCATATCTGGGAAGATCATTTTTATCCTGAGATCATAAATCCAGAAACAGGGCAGCCCGTTGCCGATGGCGAAAAAGGCGAACTGGTATTCACCTCGTTGACGAAAGAGGCATTTCCGATCATCCGCTATCGCACCCGTGATCTAACTCGGCTTTTGGCAGGCACCGCGCGCAGCATGCGGCGGATGGAAAAAGTCACCGGCCGCAGCGACGACATGATCATCCTGCGCGGCGTAAACGTCTTTCCCACCCAGATCGAAGAAGCGTTGATGTCCATTTCTGACCTTGCTCCGCATTTCCAGATCGAATTGTCCAAACCCGGCCGCATGGATCAAATGCGTGTTTTTTGCGAATGCGCCAGCCACGACATCAGTGCCGATGCTCGAATGGCTGCCGCAGCCGCCCTTGCTGCACAGATCAAGGAAACTGTTGGCATCAGCGTCAAAATTGAAGTCGGCGATGTGGGCGTCGTCGCGCGTTCCGAAGGTAAAGCGGTGCGTATCATCGACAACAGGCCAAAAACATGAGCCGGTTTGCGATCTAGCGCACAGCGCACCTTTTCAGGCAACGCATCGTCAGTTTGCACGATCCAGCGATGCATCTGTGCTATTTTGTCTGACTGGTTTATGATCCTTGAAATTAGGGGAAGCCAAGTTTAGAATTGTTCTAACATTTGAATAGGTGGCACATGCTGTTTTCCCTAAATCGAAAACGTTTCAAGGACTTGTCCGAGCAGGAAATCATCGCTCTCGCAATTTCATCAGAGGAAGACGATGCCCGCATCTATCGCGGATATGCGGAAAACCTTCGCGAAGAATACCCCGACAGCGCAGCCATTTTCGAAGGCATGGCCGCCGAGGAAGACGACCACCGCCAACGCCTTATTGACCTGCACACCGACCGTTTCGGGCCGACGATCCCATTGATCCGGCGCGAACATGTGTCGGGCTATTATGCACGCACCCCCGTTTGGTTGATCGAAAACCTTGGTCTCGACCGCATTCGGGCGGAAGCCGCGGCAATGGAAAAGTCGGCCGAGGCGTTTTACCTTCAGGCCGCTGCACGCACCACTGACGCCGCCACCCGCAAGTTGCTCGGTGATCTCGCTGCCGCCGAAGCAGGCCACCAACGCACAGCAGACGACCTGGTCGCGACACATTTGGACGCGGAAACTATTAGCAAGGAAGACACCGATGCACATCGCCAGTTCGTACTGACCTGGGTACAACCGGGGTTAGCCGGCTTGATGGACGGCTCTGTCTCGACCCTCGCTCCGATCTTTGCCACTGCCTTCGCGACGCACGATACATGGACAACATTTCTAGTCGGCCTCGCGGCATCGCTGGGGGCAGGCATTTCGATGGGCTTCACCGAAGCAGCGTCAGATGATGGTCAGATTTCGGGCCGCGGCTCCCCTGTGAAACGCGGACTTTCTGCTGGTGTGATGACAGCGCTTGGGGGGTTGGGCCACGCACTGCCATATTTGATTACGGATTTCTGGACCGCGACAATCATTGCCTTCGCCGTTGTGTTTGTTGAACTTTGGGCCATTGCGTGGATTCAAAACCGCTATATGAACACACCCTTTTTCCGGGCCGCGTTCCAAGTTGTCTTGGGTGGTGCACTGGTGTTCGCCGTTGGCGTTGTGATTGGGTCAGGTTAAGAGCGACACGCAGTTGCACCCGTCCTCGTTGCCAGCTACGAATTTCATATGTTGGCGATCCTACTCAAAACTTTACCATTTTTCGCGCTGATCGGTCTTGGCTACTGGGCTGGCCGTACACGTTTCTTTACAGCCGAAGCGACGGCTTACCTTACCAAATTCGTGTTCTATTTTGCCCTCTCCGCGATGCTTTTCCATTTCGCCGCAAACCTGTCCTTGGCTGATGTCTGGGATAGTCGCTTGGTCGCGGCTTATCTATGGGGAACGGCTTTCGTCTATGGCATCGCAACGCTCGTTGGGTTCCTGCGCAATCTAGATGTCGCGAATAATGCAATGGAGGCGCAATGCGCCGTCATCGGGAACACCGGTTTTTTGGGGGTCCCCATGCTCACCCTTCTTTTGGGCCCCGAGGCTATTGGACCCGTTGTTCTGGTTCTTGCAGTCGACTTGATCGTTTTTTCCAGCTTGATCGTGATCCTTATTACCGGCAGCCGAGATGGCCAAATGAGCTTGCGCGTCTTGCGCACGATCGGCATGGGCCTATTGAAAAATCCTATGATCGTGGCGATGGTTCTAGGTTTTGTTTGGTCCGGCCTACGTGTGCCGATCCCAACCCCGATGAACGATTTCCTCGTCATTCTGGGCGGTGCTGCAACCCCCGGGGCGCTCTTTGCGATTGGTGCATCATTGGCCTCGAAATCCGCCGAAAAACTTCAGGTTGCCGGTTGGCTGACCTTTTGCAAACTGGTGCTACACCCCGCCTTTGTAGCATTGGCAGCCCTTTGGTTCTTTAAGGTCGATCCTTACAAAGCCGGCGTCATCATCGCCGCAGCTTCCCTTCCCGTGGCGGGCAACGTCTATATGCTGGCGCAACATTATAACGTCGGCCCGGCCCGAGTGTCGGCAGCCATCCTTGTTTCTACCGCTCTTAGCATCTTTACGGTCAGCGCCATCATCGCATGGGTCATAACCTTCTAACCTTCACCCTTTTTCAAATACTCATCGCGCAGCGTCCAGCCCTTGCCGCCCGCGCGAATGCCAGTTAGCCATAAGCCAACATCCCTACACAGGAGGAACCCGATGAAGACCGTTTCCGAAAACACCAGCTTTCGTGGCACGCAAGGGGTCTATTCTCACCTGTCCACCTCGTGCAATTGCGAAATGACCTTTGGCCTTTTCTTGCCCGAAGAAGCCAAGCAAGGGCCCGTACCCCTGCTGTGGTTCCTTTCCGGCCTCACCTGCACCCACGAAAACGCCATGACCAAAGCCGGGGCGCAGGCTTGGGCGTCCGAGCACGGGATCGCAGTGGTTTTCCCTGATACATCCCCGCGGGGCGACGAGGTTGCAGATGACGATGCCTACGATCTGGGCAAAGGCGCAGGATTTTATGTGAATGCGACCCAAGATCCCTGGCAGCCGCACTTCCAAATGTGGAGCTATATTGCGGACGAACTGCCTGCTCTCCTCGCTGAGAACTTCTCGCTTGATATGGACCGTCAGGCCATTTGCGGACATTCCATGGGCGGGCACGGTGCATTAACGCTCGCGATGAACTTGGGCGGGCGTTTCAAGTCGGTGTCGGCATTCGCCCCAATTGCAAATCCATCTGCCGGCGACTGGGGCCGAAAACAGATGAACGCCTATTTAGGGTCTGACGAAGCTGCTTGGACCAAACATGATGCCACCCTATTGATGGCAGAAAAAGGCTTTGACGGACCGGTTCTGATTGACCAAGGCACCGATGATCAATTCCTTGACCTTTTAAAGCCAGAGGCTTTGGCCGCAGCAATCGCCAAGCGCCGTCAGAACGCCACCTTCCGCATGCAGCCGGGATATGATCACAGTTATTTCTTTATCTCGACCTTTATGGAAGATCACATCGCCTTCCATGCAGACGCGCTTTACGCAGATTGATCGAAATAACATGACAGCCCTCTACATAGATGCGGACGCCTGCCCTGTAAAAGCCGAGGCCGAGCGTGTTGCGACCCGTCACAAGATCCGGATGTACATTGTGTCGAATGGCGGTTTGCGGCCCTCGCAAAACCCGCTGGTGGAAAATGTCATTGTGGCAGACGGACCAGACATAGCGGACATCTGGATTGCAGAACGCTGCGGCGCTGGCGATGTCGTCGTGACGGGCGATATTCCACTTGCTGCGCGATGCGTCGAGGCTGGCGCGCGCGTCTTAAAACACAATGGCGAGGCGCTCACAGCGGCAAATATCGGCAATGTTCTTGCGACCCGCGATCTAATGACTGACTTGCGTGCCGCTGACCCGTTCCGACAAGGCGGCGGGAAAAGCTTTACAAAAGCGGACCGCTCCCGTTTTCTGGAAGCCTTGGAACGTGAAATTCGAGCGGCTCAGCGGTAACGCAGACCATTTTATTTCAAAGAAAACGAACCGGAATTTTTCTGAAAATTCCGTCCCCAACCCAAAGGGCACTCCCATGAAACCAACCGCAGTCGTCTTTGACATCGGAAATGTATTGATCGAATGGCAACCCGAGAGGTTTTTTGATTCAGTCATTGGAGAAGGCCGCCGCAAAGCGATGTTTGCTGCAGTTGACCTGCACGCGATGAATGACCGCGTCGACAGTGGTGCAAACTTCACTGACACAATCTACGATACCGCCGATGCCAACCCCGAATGGCGCGACGAAATTAGGCTGTGGCACGACCGCTGGATTGAAATGGCAGCACCCGTCATCCCCCACTCCTTGCGGTTGATGAAGGCACTTCAAGCCAGGGGTACTCCTGTGTTTTCGCTGACGAATTTTGGCATCCAATCTTATGATCTTGCTGCGAAACATTACCCGTTCCTGCGTGAATTCGACCGCGACTTTATCTCCGGGCATATGAGCATGATCAAACCTGATCCCGCCATCTTTGCAGCCCTCCAAAGCCAAAGTGGCCTATCGCCCGCTGACCTGATTTTCACCGATGACCGGCAAGACAACATTGCAGCCGCTGCCGCGCATGGGTGGCACACACATCTGTTTACCGGGCCGGCCGGCTGGGCCGACCGCCTTGTGTCCGAAGGCCTGTTGACCAAGGAAGAGGCCGCGTGACCCAAGTTGACATTATCCCCTTCGCCGAGGGCGAAGCCACGTTGGATTGGATCGGCCTGACCGACGCTTTGGCGGCAGGCCATTCCCTGCCAAAGGCCCAGATTGCCGATACTTTTCTGTATCGCGGTGATGACACGCTGTTAAACAGGGCCGCTTGGATCGACGGATTGGGCCTCGCCGTGAAATCCGCGACCATTTTTCCCGGCAATCCCGCAAAAGGGGCACCGATGGTGAATGGCGGCGTCTCGCTCTATTCCGACAGCAACGGCACGCTGGACGCACTGGTTGATTTCCATCTTGTCACCAAATGGAAAACCGCTGGCGACAGCCTGCTTGCAGCGCGTCGATTGGCGCGCCCAAACAGTCGAAAAATCTTGATCCTTGGCGCGGGCACCCAAGGAAGAGGCCTACATTCTGCCTATTCCGCCGCCTTTCCAGACGCAGAATTCACCATTTGGAACCGCTCCGCTGAAAACGCCAAAACCATGGCCACCGAGATCCCAGGCCTAAAGATTGCAGACGAACTTGAGCGGGCAATCCGTGCGGCCGACATCATCACCTCAGCCACGATGTCGACAACCCCCTTTATAAAGGGTGAATGGCTGCAACCCGGCCAGCACATTGATTTGATCGGTGCCTATCGCCCAGACATGCGCGAAGCCGACGATGCCGCACTGAACCGCGCACGTGTTTTCGTCGACAGCTTGGACACGACAGTCGATCATATTGGAGAATTGAAAATCCCCATTGCGCAGGGCGTATTCGACCGCGACACGATTGTCGCCGATTACTATGATATGGGGGAATTCGTCCGAACGTCGGATGATGAAATCACCCTTTTCAAAAACGGCGGCGGCGCGCATTTAGATTTGATGACCAGCCGCTATATCCTGGACCGTTGGCGCGCCCGCTCGTGATCTGGATTATTCTAATCTTGGTCGCAGTTATCGTGACCCCCGTGCTGATTGAACGCAACCGTTCGTCCATGAACGACGCGACGCGCGGCGGCGCACCCGGCCAGTTTGTTGAACTTAGCCAAGGCGTTACCCATTTTGCATGGTTTGGCCCCCACACTGGGCCTGTCGCCGTGTGTATCCACGGTCTGACGACGCCCAGCTTTGTTTGGCGTGGCGTCACCAGAGGCCTCGCGCTGATGGGATATCGTACGCTTGTTTATGACCTGTACGGCAGGGGGTATTCTGACCGCCCATCCGGCATTCAGGACCAACAGTTCTTCCTGAAGCAACTCGAGGAATTGTTAGAAAGCGAAGGAGTAACCGGCAGTATTACACTATTTGGCTATTCCATGGGCGGCGCTATCGCGACCTGCTTTGCTGCGGTGGCACCTGAGCGGGTTGACCGCTTGGTATTGCTTGCCCCCGCAGGTATGGGGCTGACCTCGAACAAGCTGTTTGATTTTATCGCCAAGGCACCCTTGGTCGGCGATTGGCTTATGCTTGCTTTGTTTCCCTCATTTTTCCGCAAGGGCATCAAAGCCGAAAGCAAACAGGCATCAAGCGTGCCCCAAGTGTACGAACAGCAAGCTGAGCAACTGGACTTTAAACGTTATGTCCCGGCTGTACTGGCAAGCCGCCGTGGTATCCTGACAGACGTGCTGCGCGACGAGCATCGTGGCATCCAAGCCGCACAGATCCCTGTGCTTGCAATCTGGGGCCAAGAGGACAGCGTCATTCCCCCGTCGGCGATTGGCACCTTGGCCGAATGGAACCGCACCGCCGAACACGAAGTGATCCCTGACGCCGGTCATGGCTTGCCATATACCCACGCAAATCAAGTTATAGAGCTGATCCGAAATCACTTGCTTGCGACGACTTAAGCGGTCACCAACCCCTCGAGCCGCTTTTCGCGGATCGGCAGATGGACAAGCGCACTGAACGCACCGACAGCGACGCCGATCCACCAAACAGCGGTGTATCCGCCATAGACGTCATACAACCGCCCCCCCAGCCAGACGCCCATAAAGCTGCCCAATTGGTGGCTGAAAAACACGATGCCATACAGTGTTCCCATATAG
>JAPKCR010000610.1 GCA_026421135.1 Sulfitobacter sp.
CTTGAATTGAAGCAGGCAGAACTATTCGCTGCAAACCGCAAGCTTGGGCAACATGCGCAGAAGCTGACGGACGAAATCGTCGAAACCCGCGCCGAGGTTGAAAATATTCGCGGCGAAAACCAACGTGTCAAATCCGACCTCAACGCGGCGCGCGAAAAAATTGAACTGACGGAACGCAGATTGTGGCAATCGATCGAAACGATCAAAGATGGCTTTGCCTTGTTCAACGTCAATAACGAAATGATCATGGCCAACCACGCGTATCTTGCGATCTTTGATGGGCTTGAGACTATTGGTCCGGGGGTAAATTATGTAACGATTCTCCAGCTCCTTACCGAGGAAGGGATCGTAAATACTGGAACCCTCACTGGCAAAAGCTGGCGGCGCTTAATGACAGAACGATTGCAAGAAAGCGACCCGGAGCCGACGGTGATGCAGTTGTGGAACGGGCATCACATCAAGCTGATTGACCAACGAGGGCCAAGTGGTGACATGGTTTCACTGGGGCTGGATATTACGGCGACCGTAGAATACGAGCGCCAATTGAAAGAGGCGCATGCCATCGCCGAAAGCGCCAATCGCGCGAAATCAGCGTTCCTCGCGAACATGAGCCACGAGATCAGAACACCCATGAACGGTGTTGTCGGCATGGCTGACGTGCTGCGTGACACCAGCCTGACCGAAGATCAGCAATTATACGTCGATACCATCAAAAACTCGGGCGAAGCACTTTTGGTGATTATCAACGATGTTCTCGACTACTCCAAGATCGAAGCCAAAAAGCTGGATCTCCATCGTGAGCCCTTTGATCTGGAGCGCGCAATCCAAGAGGTCATCATGCTGTTGCAACCGCTTGCCCGTGAAAAGGGTCTAAGCCTTGCTTTGGACTATGATCTGTTTATGCCCACCCATCTGATTGGCGATCCCGGGCGTATCCGGCAGGTTTTGACCAACTTGGTGGGCAATGCAGTAAAGTTCACCAGCGAAGGTCACGTTCTGGTCCGGGTTACGGGAGTGTCGGACGCAGATACCGGAGATGTGCTGGTCAAGATTGCAATAGAAGACACTGGTATCGGCATCGCACCTTCCATGATCGATCATATATTTGGCGAATTCAATCAGGTCGAAAATGAACGGAATCGTAAATTTGACGGGACAGGCCTGGGTCTGGCGATCTGCCAACGGCTGATCCAGCTAATGGAAGGCGATATTTGGGTAACTTCCCAAGAGCAGGTTGGATCCTGCTTTGGCTTTGAAATACCGCTAAAGGCAGACGGTGAAATTGAGACGTCGCACCCGCCGCTTCCCAAAATGCTTCGACACGTCATGGTGGTCGAAGCGGAAACGATAAACCGCTCGATCTTGATAAAGCAACTCGAACAGCTTGGCCTCAAGGTCACGTGCTTTGGTACGGCCGAAACGGCGCTTGAGCAGATGACCTCCGATGTGGACCTTATTATTTCGGATCACATCATGGCGAATATCGATGGTTTCGACCTAGCTGTCGAGATCTCCGCGCAAAGCTACCAATGCGATATCATCATAGTCAGCTCGAATCCGGCGCTTGCCGAAAATGACCCAGCGCGCAAACTGGTTAAGGCAATCTTGAAAAAGCCAATTCCGCGCAGCGATCTGCTAGCAAAGTTGGCGATGGTCACAGCGCCTGCTGATCCAAACCGCAAAAGTGCACCGCGCAGAATGCGCATCTTGGCCGCTGAAGACAACAAGACCAATCAGCTTGTCTTTAGCAAGATGATACAAAGTCTAGATATCGACCTAAAGCTTGCCAACAACGGCGAAGAGGCGGTCGCCCTGTTCGAAACCTTTGAGCCGGACATGATTTTCATGGATATTTCAATGCCCAAAATGGATGGCAAAGAAGCAACGGCCGCCATCCGAAGGCTTGAAGGTGACACTCAATCCCACTGTCCCATCGTTGCCTTGACGGCGCACGCGATGGACGGCGACGATGCAGGCATCCTTGCTGCCGGACTGGATCATTACCTTACCAAACCGCTCCGAAAACCAGATATCGTAGCGCAAGTGCTAAGGCATCAGCCGGTAGATACGCTGCCACTCACCCCCGAACGCGATCAGCAAGCAGCAGGATAAGGCCGGAAAATTTCAGGCGCACACGGGTCGAAATGTCGTATTACGTCGCGTATCCACTAAGAAATATCAAGGTCAATTTCAGTTTCTGTGAGCCGGTTCTGAAGGGCAAAACGCGCCATCGCACAATCTGCATTCTTGGCATCAATCGCAGCGATGCGAACGAAGCGCGCGAAGGAGCGTTTTGTGGCCTCTTCTCCCAGACATTTGGCAATCAACCTCTTGGCCCTTCACTGCCGACGCAGCCTTTCGGGCCCGCAAAGCAGCGCCCGTGAGAGCAGACGTAGCTTGTTGCCAGTGCGATCGTCAGGAAATCGATTGCAGTGATCGGATGCAGTGTGGTGACGGCACGCGTTTC
>JAPKCR010000611.1 GCA_026421135.1 Sulfitobacter sp.
TTGAATGTGTCTAACACTGATTCTGCCGAACTGTTCCTCATGAAACTGCGATGCAGAATGACTGATGTATAAAGGACGCAGCCCTTAGGGCTCATAGCCTTCGATAATGACCAAAGTGCCATCTGACACGCTTGCGCGGATGTCCTTGGCCGCCTGATAAGCATCACTTTCGTAGCAGGCAATCGCGTCGGCAAGGCTGGCAAATTCGATGACTACGATACGAGGCCGCGACGTGCCTTCGCGCACATCAGCGGGGGCACCACGCACCAGAAACTTGGCACCGTATTCGGCAAAGGGCTTTGCATTTGCGGCGCGGTAGTTGTCGTAAACAGCCGCGTCACGCACATCAACATTGGCGATCCAGTAACCTTTGGGCATGGTGGTTCCTTATCTTGGAAGTGACTTGAATTTGCCAGTCAGCTTAGCGGCTTCTTCCTTGAGGCCAAACGGCGGATTTATTACGAACATTCCCGATCCGACCATGCCATGACCCGGACGGGCAGGGGCAAAGCTGACCTCATGACGCAGGGCATCAGGGTGGGCATCCATCAACGCGCTCAGCATGGGCTGGTGGAGCTTTGAGGTCAGGATCGGATACCACAGGACGATTACCCCAACGTTCCAAGCCTTGGCCAGCTTGCCAATGTGGCGGGGGATATCGACGTAATCGGTTTTGATCTCAAAACTTGGGTCAATCAGCATCAGCCCGCGTCGCGGGGTCGGCGGCGTTAGGGCAAAAGCCATTTCGAACCCGTCGCGGTAATGGCATTTGACGTTAAACGGCGACATCGCCAAATCAAGCGCACTAAATTCACCGGGATGCAATTCGGCCAGATGAATATTGTCGGTGTCGCGCAGCAGCTTGGCCGCGATCAAGGGCGATCCGGGGTACGAATCAGGTCCATGATCCTTTGCGACAGCTTCCAGCACGCGGCTATACCGATGGTCTTTGCCGAACCAACCGCGCGCGCGTCCGATGCCCTGCACCGCTTCGCCGGTCTTGAGCGCGGGCGCATCAGACAGGTCATATAAAGCCCGACCTGCATGGGTTTCCATATAGGTAAGAGGTTTGTCCTTGCGGGTCATATAGCCCAACATCCACGCCAAAAGGCTGTGTTTGTGAACATCGGCCAAATTGCCCGCGTGGTAAATATGTTGATAACTTAACATGATTGGCCGCCTTTCGAGAGATTAGACGAGCCGGGACATTTCCTTGGCCGCGCGGATGAAATCCTTGAACAACGGGTGCGGATTAAACGGCTTGGACTTTAGCTCGGGGTGGAATTGCACGCCTATGAACCATGGGTGATCCGCCCATTCTACAATCTCGGGCAGCTTGCCATCAGGGGACATGCCCGAAAACGTCATGCCGACTTTCTCAAGCTGCTCACGGTAGGCCGTGTCGACCTCGTAGCGGTGGCGGTGACGTTCATCAATCGATGTCTTGCCGTAGATTTTGGCCACATGTGACCCTTCTTTCAGCGTCGCGTCATAGGCACCCAGACGCATGGTGCCGCCCTTGTCATCGCCTACTTTGCGTTCGACCTTGTGATTGCCCTGCACCCATTCCTTGAGGTGATAGACAACGGGTTCAAACCGTTTCTTGCCGGAGGATTCGTGATCGAACTCTTCGGAGCCGGCCGTGGTCAGCCCGGCCACATTTCGGGCCGCCTCGATGACGGCCATTTGCATTCCAAGACAGATACCCAAATAGGGGACCTTGTGTTCGCGCGCATATTGCGCGGCCTTAATCTTGCCCTCGGTGCCGCGTTCGCCAAAGCCTCCGGGCACTAGGATCGCGTGATAACCTTCCAGATGCGGGGCAACGTCTTCGGCTTTGTCGAATACCTCGGCATCGACCCATTCAACCTTGACCCTGACGCGGTTGGCCATGCCACCGTGGGTCAACGCCTCTGCGATGGACTTATAGGCGTCCTCAAGCTGGGTGTATTTCCCAACGATAGCCACGCGGACTTCGCCCTCGGGGTTGTGCACACGGTCGGAAACATCGCGCCAGACGGTTAGGTCGGGTTTCGGTGCGGGCGATATCTGGAACGCGTCCAGCACGGCCTGATCCAGACCTTGAGCGTGATAGGCCAGCGGCGCATCGTAGATGGTTTTCAGATCATAGGCAGCAACCACTGCTTCTTTGCGTACGTTACAAAATAGCGCAATCTTTTCGCGTTCTTTTTCAGGGATCGGATGCTCTGACCGACAAACCAGAATATCAGGCGCGATCCCGATGCTTTGCAACTCTTTGACCGAGTGTTGGGTTGGCTTTGTCTTCAGTTCCCCGCTGGCGGCTAGATAGGGCAGCAGCGTCAGGTGCATGAAAATACACTGGCCGCGCGGCTTGTCATGGCTGAACTGGCGGATCGCCTCGAAAAAGGGGAGACCTTCGATGTCGCCCACAGTACCGCCGATTTCACAAAGCATGAAATCAACCTCGTCTTCGCCGATACTG
>JAPKCR010000612.1 GCA_026421135.1 Sulfitobacter sp.
GGAAACCGATGATCCGATAACGGATAAGATCAGCGTGGTATCGGTGGTAATCCTGCTTAGAACCTCTCCGGTCATGATGCGTTCATAGAATGACGGGCTCATCCCGATGACGCGGTCAAACACGGCCTTGCGAATATCGGCAACAACCCGTTCGCCAAAGCGCGTAACCAAAGCATAACGCAGCCCCGTACCGACCGCCAAAAGTGCTGCAATCGCCAAAGCCGCAACGAAATACTGATCCAGCAACTGTTCCCCGCTGCCGAAATTATCAATCACCCGACGCACCGCCAGTGGCAACATAAGCGAGATCATCGCCGTGCTGATCAGGGCCAATATCGCCGCAACCATCAATCCACGATAAGGAAGCACAAAGGGGGCAAGTGCACGCAGGGCCCCAAGTTCGCGGGATTTTTCACGCTCTTCTTTTGCGGGGGCGGGTGTGGGTGTGCGGGCCATCGGCATTCCTTTTTCAAGCTGTTGTGTCATCGCCCGCAAGGCGGATGGGGTCAAGGCCCGACACGGGTGGCACCCATGCGGCAAACCACAGCAGTTATGACTATGAAAACGGAATGTTTGTGCGGGCGGAGGGAAGCAAACCCTCATCACCTGATTGGGTAGCTTGTAGTCAAAATCCAATAAATTCTATAAATTCATATACTTGAATTACATATGATCTTAAGATTGCCGTTGAATGTCGGATAGGGATTTTTTGGAGCGGGCGGAGGGAATCGAACCCTCATCTTCAGTTTGGAAAACTGAGGTCTTAACCATTACACAACGCCCGCTCTACGGAAGTCTTAGTATTTCATACCTGAATGGGCGTCAAGTAAGCCATGAAAGATAAGGCAAAAAGATCTTCCATCCAGCAACCACTTTAGACCCATTGCAGCCCTTCGTGCGGAGCGCGGCAATTTCTCGGTTGAAACGCAGTCTGAGGGCGAATTCGCCGTT
This sequence comes from Sulfitobacter sp., assembly GCA_026421135.1. Classification (GTDB taxonomy): domain Bacteria; phylum Pseudomonadota; class Alphaproteobacteria; order Rhodobacterales; family Rhodobacteraceae; genus Sulfitobacter. The sequence goes on from JAPKCR010000612.1 coordinate 952, forward strand.
CTACGCAATTATGAAGGGACCGATGACGCGATCGCCAAGTTGGATTTGGCAGTAGCAGCGTCGCGATGTGATCAAGTTCATATCGTCCATAAGCCACGCCTACCTAACGACAACGGATCAAGCTATGTCTTTGGAGAGTTGGGCGACTGATCGCAGTGCGCCAAATCATTCTCATTCGCAAGCAATGGGTCAAACGTAGCACACTCGAACTGCGACGCTTGCATCACAAGCAACGCGCCGCATGATCAAATCAACCAGATGCGACGAACTCGTCATTTGTCTAAGCTGCCATTGGCTCGAAAATCCCTGACGACGGACACAATCGCATATGCAGCAACAATCTACTTCAGGGCAATGATCAAAATTATTGGAGCCTAGCGTAGTGCCAAGGTCTTTTCCCTAAGCCACCGCATGAACCCTCTTGGATCACCGGCCCATGCGGTCATCTCCTCTGCTGATATCGGGTCGCCTACGATGGGCCGCTGCACTTTGTCCATGGCATGGCGAACCTCGTATAGCAGCAGACCTTGGCGCAGTGTCGGGGATACACGGCTTGCAATTTGATAGGCACGGCTGTTCTGCCCGGTAAAGCGCAGCGGCACGACTGCAGCACCAGAGCGTTGAATTATTTTAGCGGTAAACGCGCTCCATTCGCGTTCAATCGCGGGCCCCATCATCCTGTCCGCAGAAGCAACAACACCAGATGGAAACAGGGCAATAGCCCCACCATCAGCCAGATGGCGCATCGTAAGACGACGCATTTCAATGTTCTTTTGCAAGGCATCGGGATCATGGGCAAAGGGAACAGGCACCATAAACCCGTCAATTTCCGCGATGCCCGTCAGCAGCGAACGCGTGAGGATTTTGTAATCGGTCCGGACACGGCCAATCAGTTCCCCCATGACCATACCATCGACAAGACCGTGGGGATGGTTTGCGGTGATCACCAGTGGGCCGGTGCTCGGAATCCGCGCGATCTGTTCTTCCGGGGTTTGAACGTCGATCCCCATAACACGCAACGCCTGCCCCCAAAACGGTTGGCCATGGGGCACGCCCATGGCTTCGAATTGCCTGATCCGGCGCAGCAATGCAGGCTTCGCTGTCAGAAACTCCATCACCTGAATTATGGTTTGCTGCACCGGATCCGTGAAAGTCGACGCATATGACAAGCGCTTGGGTTCGTAGGGTTTTTCGCCAAGCGCTGTGCCGTCGCCTTGACCGGGCGCAGAAATGTCCGCCCCTTTGATTGGCTCTGTCACGGAGGATCCGCTTTTGTCGGGTCTTTTCTGTGCCACAACTTGCATCCCTTTAAGGGTCAAAAGGCCGATTATTGGCCGGATTCATTTGGCCGAACAATATAGACAGAACACGTGGCCCGTCGTGCAACCCGGGAGGCCGTGGACCCCAAGAAATAATCTACAGCACTTGGGTGGTGCGCGCCCACAATAATCAGATCGGCACCTATCTCGTTGGCCACGGCCGGGATCCGCACGCCAGCTTTGCCCGTCG
>JAPKCR010000049.1 GCA_026421135.1 Sulfitobacter sp.
CAATGCCGCCTCGGGCAAGGATGACGCCGCGATGGACGCCGCGCAGGTTGATCCTGTCCGTTTGCGTAGCACCATGCACGGTGCCCCGCTGTGGGCCCGCGCCGCAACGGTTGCTGCCGGTCCTGCGTTCAACTTTGCGATGTCCATTATCATCTTTACCGTGATCGCAGTGCAGGTCGGTGTGCCAAAGGAACCGCTGACTGTTGGTGAAATGCGCGCACTGCCCTTTGAAGGCTCAGAACTGCAATCCGGCGATGAAATCCTGTCGGTTGCAGGCATTCCGATCCCGTCTGCCGATGATGATGAAGCTGCATATTCTGCAGCCTTTGACGCTATTCCGCTATCGCAACCGTTGGACTATGACGTATTGCGCGATGGCAAGAAGATGACCGTACCCGGGCCCTACCTGATGCCAACTGTGGTCAAGCAGGTTATGCCGCAATCCGCGGCCTACGAGGCGGGGTTGATGGCCGGTGACGTGATTACCGGCGTCGATGGGGCACCGATTTTTGCATTTAGCCAACTTAAGGAGTTCGTCGAGGCGTCCGATGGCCGCGCGCTGCTGCTGACAGTATGGCGGGACGGCGAGACACTTGAGTTTACTATGCGCCCCAAGGTGATCGATGAACCTCAGCCAGATGGTGGCTTTAAATCACAGACCCGTATCGGTATCGCGGGTGGCACGGCATTCGACGCTGCCACCACGACCCCCGGCGTTTTTGAGGCGCTTTGGGGTGGGGTGGCCAACACGGGCCGCATTATCCAAGGTTCGATTTCCGGCCTTAAACACATGATTGTCGGTAATATCAGCACTTGTAATTTGTCTGGTCCGGTCGGGATCGCCCAGACATCCGGTGCAATGGCATCGCAGGGGGCGCAATCGTTCATCTACTTCATCGCGGTTCTTTCAACGGCCGTGGGGCTGCTGAATCTGTTCCCAATCCCAGCGTTGGATGGCGGTCACCTTGTTTTCTACGCTTACGAGGCTGTGATCGGCAAACCGCCAAGCGATGGTGCATTGCGCATTTTGATGACAATTGGACTGACCCTGGTTTTAGGCCTGATGGTATTCGCCCTTGGGAACGACCTTTTCTGCCCATAAAGGCAGAAATCTACACTTCGCCCAATTCTCGCCACATTTCGCCAAACCAATGACATATTCAAAAGGTAAACCTTTGATGAATAAGCGAAGGAATATGTCATGCAAACGATCAAAACCAGCTATCGTGGACTTAGCCTGTTGATGGATCTGAACTGGGATCGGGTTTTATATCTTGGCACGCTGGCATTTGCGCTGGCGGCGGGTGCGTTCCTCGGATCACTCTGAATCACCCCACTTTCTACCTTATGATGACGTTTAAAGCCGATTGATCCCCTTATATAGGGGGTTCAACGGCTTCTTGCTTTTGACAAGAGACATTAATTTCTCTAGTCAGGAACAAAATAGATTTAAAAAACAGGTGTGAAATATGGGGCATAAAGACAGGCAGAACGTTTTCGTTCGGAATTCAGCATCAGTGCCATTCGCTAAATCACTGCGCGGCGCTTCATTTTGCGTAATGTTAACAGTGGCTTGGCTGATCCCAGGATCTGTAGCTGAAGCGCAAGACTATCGTTTCAACACAATCGAGATCGAGGGCAACAGCCGCATCGGCGACAGCGCTGTTCTAAGCCGCGCAGGAATCGCACGCGGAAGTGTTGTGTCGGGCGGTCAGTTGAATGACGCATATCAAGCTTTGCAGGCCAGTGGGCTGTTTGAATCCGTCGCGATTGAACCTCGGGGCAATACCCTTATTATTAAGGTCGTCGAATACCCCACAATCAATCGCATCAGCTTTGAGGGTAATGCCCGCATCAAGGACGATGCATTGTCCGCCGTTATCGATTCTGATGCGCGCCGCGTCTTTAACCCGACGCAGGCAGAAAAAGACGCCAATTCGATTGCAGAAGCCTATAGCAACGATGGCCGCATTTCAGCACGGGTTCAGCCAAAGGTTATTCGCCGTAGCCAAAACCGGGTCGATCTGGTGTTCGAAATCTTCGAAGGCGACAATGTCGAAATCGAACGCCTGAGCTTTGTTGGCAACCGTGTTTACTCCGACCGTCGCTTGCGCCGCGTACTGGGTACCAAGCAGGCCGGCCTTTTCCGGTTTTTGGTGAAACGTGACACATTTGTTGCTGAACGCACAGACGCCGACAAACAGATGCTGCGCGATTTTTATACCTCGCGTGGGTATGTCGATATGCGCGTTTCGGCTGTGAACGCTCAGCTTACCGAGGAACGGGATGGGTATTTCGTCCAGTTCAACGTGCAAGAAGGGCAGCAGTTCAAATTCGGGAACATGACAGTGACGTCGACCATCGAAGGCGTCGATCCTGCATTCTACCGCAACATCATCAAATCCAAACCGGGTGCTGTCTATTCCCCCACATTGGTTGAAACCGATATAGCGCGGATGGAACGTCAGGCGATCCGGGACGGTGTTGACTTTATGCGCATCGAACCAGTGGTCACCCGCAACGACCGCGAGCTGACGCTGGATATTGAATACCGCATCACCCGTGGTCCGCGCGTTTTTGTCGAGCGGATTGATATCGAGGGCAACACAACGACGATGGACCGTGTTGTGCGCCAGCAGTTCGACAGCGTCGAAGGTGACCCGTTCAACCCACGTGAAATTCGCGCCAGCGCCGAACGCATCCGCGCACTTGGCTTTTTTGAAACGGCCGAGGTTAATGCCCGCGAAGGATCAAGCGCTGAGCAGGTCGTGATTGACGTCAATGTCGAGGAAAAGCCGACAGGATCGTTGAACTTTGGTGGGTCGTTCTCTTCCACCGACGGTGTTGGCGTTGCGGTAAGTTTTGCCGAGGAAAACTTCCTTGGGCGGGGTCAAAGATTGTCCCTGACAGTGAGCACCGCAGAAGATGCACAGCGTTATGGCTTTAGCTTTGTTGAGCCTAGCCTGCTGGGCCGTAATGTGGCGTTTGGCTTGAATCTGGATTACGCGGAAACGAATTCGTCCTTTGCGACATTCGACTCCGAGCGGTTTAACTTCAGCCCAAGCCTGTCGTTCCCGGTTAGCGAAAACGGCCGTCTTCAGTTGCGCTATTCCTACGAAGATTACGAGATGCTTGCCCGTGGTACAGCCGTCAACGGCCCCGTCATTGGCAATGATATCGCCGTTGGTTCGCAAATCGCATCATCTGTGGGCTACACCTTCAGCTATGACACGCGCCGTGCCGGCATTGACCCGACTTCGGGTGTATTGCTGCAATTTGGTCAGGATTTTGCCGGCTTGGGCGGTGACTCCAAGTTCGTGAAATCTAATGCCAAGGCTGTCGCCGAAAAGAAAATTCTGAACGAAGAAGTGACACTGCGTGCGACCCTTGAGGGTGGCGCAGTGGCGTGGAACAGTGGTGCCAACCGTGTGGTTGACCGCTTTGTGATTGGCCCGTCGATCATGCGCGGTTTTGAATCCGGCGGCATCGGTCCACGCGACCAAAGCGCAGGCTTTGATGATGCGCTTGGCGGTAACCTGTATGTGGTTGCCAAGTTCGAGGCTGAATTCCCCGTAGGTCTGCCCGAAGAATACGGGATTTCTGGCGGTGTGTTCTATGACGTTGGCAACCTTTGGGATCTGTCGGATGTGAACACGACAGGCGGCACAATCGTGGGCGAAGACGGGGCATTCCGTCACGTGATTGGCGTGTCCTTGTTCTGGGAAACACCCGTTGGGCCCTTGCAGTTCAACGTGTCCAAGGCCCTGAAAAAGGAAGACTACGACAAGGAACAAAAGTTCGAAGTTACGCTTAGAACTGATTTCTAATCGCCAGATGCGTCTGAACAGATTTATAATATGCTTGATCCCGGCTTTGTCATTTTTGACAGGGCCGGGATTTTCGCAACAAGCCAATGCGCCTGTGGCGCGTACCGTGGTTCAAAGTCCGATTTTAACAATCGACTCCGATCGCATTTTCAACGAAAGCGCCTTTGGTTTGCGGGTTGCCGCCGAGCTCGAGGCCAAGGGTGCAGAACTGTCCGCTGAAAACCGCAAAATCGAAAGCGATCTTGAGGTGGAAGAGGAACAGCTGACAGTGCAGCGCAAAGTTCTGACTGCCGAAGCGTTCCGCGAACTTGCCGATGCCTTTGACGAAAAGGTTCAGCAGACGCGCCGTGAACAGGCGGCCAAAGGGCGAGCCCTGAACGATCTGGTCGATCAGGAACGCGAAGTGTTCTTGAACGCTGCCGGCCCGGTACTGGAAGAACTGATGCGTGATACGGGTGCAGCCGTGATCCTTGAACGCCGATCCGTCTTTGTCAGCGCCAACGCCATCGACATCACAAACGAAGCCATCGCGCGCCTAGACGCGTCGGTAGGCAGCGGTGAAAACTAGCGCTCCTGCTTGCTCAAGGGCGCCAATATTGCTAGCCAGAAATAGTATTTTATAAGACAGGACCCGGAATGACTGACACCCTGCCAAGCGCTGATATCCAGATGATCCAGCGGATCATTCCCCATCGCTATCCTTTTTTGCTGGTCGATAAAGTTGTCGATATCCAAGGCACCGAAAGCGCCGTATGCATAAAGAACGTCACGATGAACGAACCCCATTTTCAGGGGCATTTTCCCGGTTTGCCAATCATGCCCGGCGTCACCATCGTCGAAGCGATGGCGCAAACTGCGGCCGTCATGGTTGGTGTCACACTCGAGATGGCCGACAAGGAAATGAAGGTCTATTTCATGGCAATCGACAAATGCAAGTTTCGTCGCAAGGTAATTCCCGGCGACGTGTTGCGGATGGAACTGAAGACCCTGCGTGGCAAACCTGGCGGCAAGGTCTGGCGCTTTGGTGGCGTCGCCTCAGTCGAGGGCGAAATGGCCGCCGAGGTCGAATTCACCGCTATGATGGACATGTCTTGATGGGAAGCATCCATCCCAGTGCCGTTATCGAAGACGGTGCGCAGATTGATCCATCAGCCAGTATCGGCCCGTTTTGCGTCGTCGGCCCAAAGGTCGTCATTCACGCGGATGTAGTTTTGAAATCACATGCGATTGTCACGGGTCTGACCGAAGTCGGCGCAGGCACGGTGATTTTTCCCTTCGCTGTTATTGGCGAAATTCCTCAAGATCTCAAGTTCAAGGGCGAGGCCAGTCGATTGGAGATTGGTAAGCGCAACCGTATCCGTGAACATGTCACCATGAATTGCGGCACCGAAGGGGGCGGCGGTTTGACTTCGGTCGGCGATGACGGATTGTTTATGGCCGGTTGTCACGTTGCCCATGATGCCATCGTGGGTGACCGCGTGATCATGGCAAACAGCAGTGCCGTCGCAGGCCATTGCATCATCGAAGACGATGTCATCATCGGGGGCCTTTCGGGCATTCATCAATTTGTTCGCATTGGGCACGGGGCCATTATCGGTGCCGTGACCATGGTTACGAATGATGTGATCCCTTACGGGTTGGTCCAAGCGCCACGTGGCGCGCTGGATGGTCTGAACCTTATCGGACTGAAACGCCGTGGGGTCGCGCGCAGTGACATCACCGCACTGCGGGCCGCTTTTCAAATGCTGGCACAGGGCGAGGGAACATTTCATGACCGCGCCCAGCGGTTGGGTGACGAAACCGAAAGCGATTACGTCCGCGAAATCGTCGATTTTGTTTTTGCCGATACCGGCCGCCATTTCCTGACGCCGGGCTGATGCTGGCGTTGATCGCAGGGGGCGGCGGATTGCCCCTAAGAGTGGCAGAGACGCAGGCGGTTGCGCCGCTGGTTTGCGCCTATGAAGGCGTGCCGCTGCAAGGCTTGAACCCTGCATTGACGTTTAGGCTGGAAACGCTCGGCAGTTTGCTTAAGGCGCTAAAAGATCACGGTGTTACCCGCGTTTGCTTTTGCGGCAGTGTCCCACGGCCAAATTTTGACCCCTCAAAACTCGACGCCGAAACGTTACCTTTGGTGCCGTTGTTCCAAAAGGCATTGGCGGCTGGGGATGACGGCGCCTTGCGCGTCTTGATCGAGATATTTGAACAAGCGGGCATGTCTGTTGTCGCCGCCCATGAGCTGGCCCCTGATTTGTTGGCGAAACCTGGCGTTCTGGGAAAGCTTCCCCCTGAGGCTGCAATGAAACATGACGCCGCGCGCGCAGCAAAGGTTGTTGCCACCTTGGCACCGTTGGATGTCGGGCAGTGCTGTGTGGTCGGTGGTGGTCAGGTGTTCGGGATTGAGGCGATTGGCGGCACTGACCATCTATTGGGAACGTTGCCAGAACAGGTAAAAAGGGCCCGAGCGATCCTGTTCAAAGGTCCGAAACCCGGCCAAAGCCGTCTAGTCGACATGCCTACCATCGGCCCCGCAACGTTGGAGGCCGCCCACAATGCGGGCTTGGCGGGCGTGGTGATAGCTGCCGGCGGGGTGATTGTCCTTGAGCCAGAGCGCTGTGTGACCTTGGCCGATGATTTGGGTCTAGTTCTTTGGGCGTGGGCACCGGAATGAAGGTGTTCATCGTCGCGGGGGAACCTTCCGGGGATCGCTTGGGCGGTGCCTTGATGGCCGGATTGAAATTTTTGCGTCCTGATGTGACCTTTGAGGGGATTGGCGGCAGCGATATGGCCGCCGAAGGGCTGCAAAGTCGTTTCGACATGTCAGAGCTTTCGGTCATGGGGATTGCCGAAATTCTGCCCAAATACCGCGCGCTAATGGCCCGGATCGACGAAACCGCAGAGGCGGTGATTGCAGCACAGCCAGACGTGATGATCACCATCGACAGCCCCGATTTTTCGCTGCGGGTGGCAAAGCGGGTCAAAGCGCGGTCAAATGTTCGGACAGTCCATTACGTTGCACCAACCGTTTGGGCATGGCGCCCGGGTCGGGCCAAAAAGATGGCGCGATATATTGATCATGTGCTGGCGCTTTTCCCGTTCGAGCCACCCTTGATGCAAGCCGAGGGGATGGATTGCGATTTCGTCGGACATCCTGTCGTGGCAGAACCAAGTGCGACAGAGGCGCAAGCGCATGCGTTTCGTGCAGAGGCAGGGATTGGCGACGCACCGCTGCTGATGGTCCTGCCAGGGTCTCGGCGATCAGAGGTGGCAAAGTTGTCGGGTGTGTTCGGCGATGCTGTGGCACAATTTGCTAAGGGCGTGCCTGATTTACGTGTTGTCATCCCCGCAGCGGGCCCCGTCGCAGATGCCGTGATTGAGGCATGCCGTGACTGGGCTGTTGCCCCTGTTATTCTTGATCCACGAGAGTTGAGCCGTGAGGCCGCGCAAGAGCGCAAGCTGGCCGCATTTCGCGCAGCCGACTTGGCCTTGGCGGCGTCCGGCACGGTGTCGTTAGAGCTGGCCGCCGCCGCAACACCAATGGTTATCGCCTATCGCATGCATTGGCTAAGCTTTCGGCTAATCAAGGCGATGGCGTTGGTTGATACGGTGACGCTGGTTAATCTGGTTTCAGACACTCGGGTGGTACCCGAATTTCTGGGGCCTGACTGCGAAGCTGAAAAGATCGCAAAGGGGTTGGACGCTGTGTTCAAGGCACCTGGAGCCCAGCTAGGTGCAATGGCGCTGACCATGGAACGATTGGGGCAGGGTGGCGAGGCACCCGGTCTACGCGCTGCACGGGCTGTTCTAGAGCGCATGGATCTAGTTTCGAAGGAAGGATGAGGGGTGATACCCCTCAAACTCCACGGAATTTGAGACCATTTGGAATCAGATCAGCCGTAATCTACCCTTTGTGGATCCACCCACCGCCAAATATCCTTGAGCTATCGGGATCGTAGAATACACAAGCCTGGCCCGGGGACACGCCTTCCTCGGGAACGAGCAATTCGACCTCTGCCGTGGTGTCGCTGATAGGGCGCAGGATCGCATCAATCGGTGGACGGGTTGAGCGCACCTTCACGGCGATGGGCCACTCTGATTTGGACATCAAAGGGGCGTCGCCCAGCCAGTTGATCTCGCGCAGGGGAACTGTGCGGGTGGCAAGCATCGATTTGGGGCCGACAACGACCTGCGCCTTGTCTGCATCCAGACGGACGACATAAAGTGGGTCGGCTAGGCCACCAATGCCCAGCCCGCGGCGCTGGCCGATGGTATAGTTGATAACCCCATCATGGCGCGCCAGAACATTGCCGTCTGAATCAACGATATCGCCGGGGTTTGCAGCCTCGGGGCGTAGTTTGCGGATAACGGCTGCGTAATCGCCATTGGGAACAAAGCAGATGTCTTGGCTGTCGGGCTTGTCAGCAACGCTGAGCCCGTATTTTTCCGCCAGCGCGCGCGTGTCATTCTTGGACGGTAGGTGCCCCAATGGAAAGCGCAAGTAATCCAGTTGATCCTTTGTGGTGGAAAACAGGAAATAGCTTTGATCGCGGTTCGCATCGGCTGCGCAGTGCAGTTCGGCACCGTTTTCACCCATTTTGCGTTGGATATAGTGCCCCGTCGCCATGCAATCCGCATCCAGATCCTTGGCAGTTTCAAGCAGATCTTTGAATTTCACCCGCTCATTGCAACGGATACACGGCACTGGCGTCGCACCGCCCAGATAGCTATCGGCGAATTCGTCAATAACGGCGTCTTTGAACACATTCTCATAATCAAGCACATAGTGCGGGAAACCCATGTCTTCGGCCACGCGGCGGGCATCGTGAATATCAATACCTGCGCAGCACGCACCCTTTTTCGCCAAAGCCGCGCCGTGGTCATAAAGCTGCAGGGTGACACCCACCACATCATACCCTTCCTCCGCCAGCATTGCGGCGACGACTGAACTGTCAACGCCGCCTGACATTGCCACGACAACGCGTGTGTCGGCTGGGGCTTTGGCAAAGCCCAATGAGTTCAACGGCGGCGTGCGATCGAGAGGCATAACAAATCTCCGGGAGGTTTAAGGCGATATATAGGAAAATGCGTTGTATTCTCAAGGGGGCACTTCATTTGTCCTTAAGGCTGCCAATTCACAATCACGGTCATTGCTAAGTTGGTGAGTGGTGGTGAGTGTTATGTATTTGAAAAAAGTCGATGGACCGCGTGCGGTCACTTTGCCGGATGGGACTACGTTTAGTCAGGCCGATCTGCCGGATCGAAAAACCCGACGCTGGGTCGCGTCGCGTAAAGCAGCGGTGGTGCGGGGCGTGTTTTACTGGCTGATCAGCCAGTCAGATGTATTCGAACGGTATA
>JAPKCR010000613.1 GCA_026421135.1 Sulfitobacter sp.
TAGTGATCCGCCGTGCGCGAGTGGGTCCGTATGCCCTTTTCGTTGAGCTTTGCGACAATTCCAGGCGAAGCCATGCCCTGCGCACTAAACGAAACTGTGCCAACGCGCGCAGGATTATTTACGCCGGACAGGATGGTTACCTTGCCCATGTCGCGCAGTCCTCGTTGGCCATCCACTCCATTGATCAATCCGTTTGTTAGATCAGCTTCATAATCATGGACCGCCTGACCGGCAGCCTCGATCCGCTTGCGAAACTCGGTTTCTTGCGAGACCTCACCGCCCAGCCAATCGAAATAGGCGATTACATCGGACATCGCCGCATAGGCCCCCGCATCGCGCGTGCCAAGCTCCCAATTATGGGCAGGCCCGCCGTGAAGTGCCTCGTGCGGAAGCGCGGTCATCCGCTCGGAAATCCACCCGATGCCATAGCCGTGGCGCGAGAACACCTTGTAGGGAGAGATCGCATAGCCATCGACATTATAGGCGCTCAAATCGAGTTGCCCGTGGGCGGCGTGCTGGATGCCATCGACGATGATCAGGCAGTTGGGCGCTATTGCGCGGATCGCCTTGGAGATCGCGACGACATCAATGCCGATGCCCGTAACGGGCGATGCATGCAGGATCGTCGCCGCAGCCACATCCGGCGTCATCAGCCCTGTATAATCGTCAGCGGTGACCGTGCCGCTTTGCGCATCATGCGGCACGTTCACATAGGCCATCCCCAGCGTTTCGGCCCAATGCTGTGCCGCGCTTCTGCTGGAGGGATGCTCGATCGAACTGCCGATGATTTTGCTGCCCTTGGGCGCGTTGATGCAGGCGGTCCGGATCATCCGGTACAACAGTTCGGTTCCGGTTTCGCCCGCGATGAACTGGCCTGCTTGTGCATTCATAAAGACGGCCAGATCGGCCTTGGCCTTTACGATTACTTGCGCCAGTGCTTTTGCGGCCGGATTGTCGCGCCCCTGATTATCGGGGACGCCGGCAAAGTGAACTGACGTTTCGATCACTGATTTCAGCGTCAATGCGCCGCCGCCATTCTCGAAGTAGACCCGCGGTCCGCCGTAGGGGCAGCTTTCTACATGCGCAAATCGATCCCGGATGGCTGCAATGAGGTCGGGAGATTCGAATATTGATTTGACGTTTAGCAAAGTGTTGCCCTCATCTGCGCCATTTGTGTTCAGATGATGGTTGGCCTATTTGATGGATTAAATATAGTGATGAATTGCGATGAAAACTTATCGACTGAAGGAATATTATGCGCCTGACCTACAACCAGCTCGTGGCGATGCTCGCAGTCGTGGACTGCGGCACCTTTGAGCGGGCAGCCAGCAAACTCAACCTCACGCAATCAACAATCACCAAGCGCATTCAAGAGCTTGAGGCCACCATGGGGCTCGCTGTATTTGACCGCTCCAAGCGGCAGGCGATCTTGACTCCGCAGGGGGAGCAGTTTGTCGGACAGTCTCGTGAAACCGTCGCGAGCTTTGAAAATCTCGCCTCCTTCAACTCGGATCAAAAAGCTATTCCCACTCTTGTCCGGCTCGGCGTAACCGAGCTTTCGAGTTTGACGTGGTTGCCAAAATTTCTTGAGACGTCCTTTGCCGCCGATCCGGATATTCAGTTCGAAATCACAATTGATATGAGCCGAAATCTGCACAGCAGCTTAGAAACTGGCGATCTTGACCTGATCGTGGTGCCAGAGATGCCGTTTCAGTCCAATGCCCATGTGCAGCAGGTCGCGGATGTTGAAATCACGTTGATTGGCAAGCCGGGCAGGGTGCCTACGGACGAGATCGTTGAAATTTCGCAGTTACAGGACTTTGAAATTATCACCCAAGGAAAAACATCCGGATTCTCGAAGAGCATCAGCGAATGGTTTGCCAACTACGGGATCAACACCCGCAACAGTGTTCGCGTCGACAGCCTGCATGCGATGGTTGGTTTGGCAGTCGCGGGCCGAGGGCTTTGTATCGCCCCCCGTGAATACCTCGTGCCTCTCATCAAAAGCGCTCGTGTGGCAGAGATCATCACCCGACCAAAACTGCCGACATTAAAGTACTGTGTGGTCCACTATCCGTCTCCGCATGAGGCGTTGTTTTCGCGTGTTGCGGGGGTAATTTGCGCCGCGGCGGACTTCAAAGCGCCGTATTTCATATAGGCTCTTGCCTGACCTCCACTAAGTTAGCGACCAACTGGCCGGTTTCCTCAGCGCCTTGGCAAGAACCTTACTCGAGCGAAGTAGAAACGAGCCTTAGCACCAGCGATTTGATGGTGATCATTGAGGGTTTGACGCAAGCGTGGCCATTGTCCGGGGAAGCCGCGTTGAAAAGCGCCAAGCGACTTGCACGCTTGGCTGAGACCACACCAGTATAATCGAAGTGAAGTCGCCATTCAGGCGATGCCTCACTAATGGCTGTGTTAGCATGGGAATTTTATACGCGGCAGCATGCATCAA
>JAPKCR010000050.1 GCA_026421135.1 Sulfitobacter sp.
CCTTTACATCAAGCGTCTGTTGCTGATGCCCGCCCTTGCACTGGATCGCTTGATTGCGACCTTGCGCATCCGTTTAGGCGGCTTTCCCTATCATCTCGCGCTTTTGCAACTGGAGCATGACAGCTCGTTTCAAGAACACTCACCGTTTGAGACCATGTCGGACTTCCTGCGTGTCGTGCTTGAAGGGTTCGCCAAAGGCGCACCGCGCCATCACCACCTGGTCGTCAAAGCGCACCCGCTAGAAGACGGACGCGTGCCAGTGCGCCGGGACATCAAACGCCTTGCCAAGGAATTGGGCGTGTCAGACCGCGTGCACTTTGTCCGGGGTGGCAAGTTGGCGCAGCTTTTGAACGATGCCCGCACGGCGGTGACGGTGAATTCGACCGCAGGCCAACAAGTTCTGTGGCGCGGGATTCCGCTCAAGGTGTTTGGCCGCGCAGTATATGCCAAGCCGGAATTCGTGTCTGATCAGCCGCTGGCAGGTTTCTTTGCCGCCGCCGCGCGGCCCGACAACAAAGCCTACAAGGACTATCGCCGCTATTTGCTGGAAACATCGCAGCTTCCTGGCGGGTTTTACGCCACCCGCGCGCGCACGCAATTGTTGCGGCAAGTGGTCGATATGATGCTGGCATCTGATGACCCGTATGACGCGCTAGAACAAGGCACCGCGGCACCACGGCAACAGTTGCGTGCCGTAACCTAAGCCAATCCCTTCCAAACGGTAGCTTTTTAATCCGAACTGCGCTAGCCTGACGGGAATTACGTCGAAACAATCGGCGAATTCGAGGCAGAGTTTGAATAGGTCGAGGAGACCGGGCAGTGAAATCCGTACCTTTCCGGTGGGCGCGTCCCATCGCAGTTCTTGCGGCTGTTGCCGTAGTGTCATCATGTGGTTTGCCACATGTTGGCCCAAATAAACGCCAAATTTACTCGGGCTCCGTCCAGCGCGAAGGCGACGCTTTCATTGTTGAAGTCAACGATCGCGTGTCGCGTGCGACTGCCGTGACCCCTGCATTGGGTTTCAGCCAGTCTTTTATCAACGCGGGGCAACTTGGCTCTGACACCATCAGCGCAGGCGACACCTTGGGTCTGACGATCTGGGAAAACGTCGATGACGGTTTGCTGGCCGGCGAGGCGAGCAACGCGACACAACTAGAAGAAGTCCAGGTGGACGGTGCCGGCTTTATCTTTGTGCCCTATGCTGGACGCATCAAAGCAGCAGGCAATTCCCCCGAAGCGATACGCCGTATCATCACCCAACGTTTGTCCGAACAGACGCCTGACCCGCAAGTGCAAGTACGGCGCGTTGCAGGCGACGGTGCCACTGTATCTTTGATCGGGTCTGTCGGGTCGCAAGGCGTTTATGCAATCGAGCGTCCGACACGGACATTGTCGACCATGCTGGCGCGTGCTGGTGGTGTGTCGATCACGCCCGAAATAGCGCAAGTCACTGTTCTGCGCGGCGGTCAGCGCGGAAAAATCTGGTTCGAAGACCTGTATGAGCACCCAGAACTCGACATCGCTTTGCGCGGTGGCGACCGGATTCTGGTTGAGGAAGACACACGGTCCTTCACCGCCCTTGGTGCAACTGGGTCCCAGCAAAAGGTCAAGTTTGAATCGCAAAACCTCTCCGCTCTAGAGGGCATCGCACAAGTTGGCGGCCTGAACGCGGGCACGGCTGACCCCACAGGTGTCTTTATTTTCCGCAATGAAGCCCCGGAAGTCGCTGAACAGGTTCTGGGCCGTAACGATTTGCAAGGGGCGCAGCGACTTGTCTATGTGCTGGACCTGACCAAACCCAACGGGATGTTCATGGCCCGTGATTTCGTGATCCGCGATGGCGACACGCTTTATGTCACCGAAGCACCCTTCACTCAGTGGAGCAAGGTCATCTCCTCGATTACCGGCTCGGCAGGCTCGCTAAACAGCATTAGCTCTCTTGCCACGAGCAACTGATCGCAAAAATGGCTTTAGGGCCTGAGACATACAATACCCCAGCCGCCGGCCCTGAAAAGGACCGGCGGCTTTTCGTGTATAACGGCGGTTTTCTGACGCAAAAACGCGTGCGCCGGATCCTACAGCTTTCCGGTCATTCCATCCATCTTGGCCTGCCCCGCGCGGGTGATGCGGTCGCGGTCTGGGGCAATTCGCCAACTGCGCATCGGGGCCTTGCCATTGCTGTCAAACGCGATGTGCCCGTCGTGCGGATCGAAGACGCAATGCTGCGGTCGCTTTTCCCCGGCCGCGTTGGTGAGCCACCGCTGGGACTGCTGATTGACAGCAAAGGCGTGCATTTCGACCCCTCTCGCCCCTCTGATCTGGAAA
This sequence comes from Sulfitobacter sp., assembly GCA_026421135.1. Lineage (GTDB taxonomy): Bacteria > Pseudomonadota > Alphaproteobacteria > Rhodobacterales > Rhodobacteraceae > Sulfitobacter. The sequence continues at coordinate 2,326 of JAPKCR010000050.1, forward strand.
CCTTGCTGGCCACACATCCGCTGGACGACACCGCGCTGCTGAACCGCGCGCGGGGCTGTATTGCCCGCATAATCGAAGCGCATCTGACAAAATATACTGGGTTTGACACACACGCATCAGCACCAGACCCGGGCTATGTTCTGGTTATCGATCAAACCCGTGGTGATGCGTCGGTGACGGCATCTGGCGCGGATCGGTCCCATTTTCTGGAAATGCTGGTGTTTGCCCAACAGGAAAACCCCGGTGCCCGCATATTGATCAAAACCCACCCCGAAACGGCGAAAGGCTACCGCGCTGGCCACTTCGGGCCTGAGGACGCCAACGACCGGATCACGCTGTTGACCGATCCCGTCAGCCCGTGGACACTGTTCGAGGGGGCTGTGCGCGTTTATACTGTGTCGTCGCAAATGGGGTTCGAAGCGATCTTTGCAGGCCATAAACCCCGCGTCTTTGGGCAGCCGTTTTATGCCGGCTGGGGCCTGACGGATGACGAATTCCCGGTTCAGCGCCGTCAACGCAAACTGACCCGCGCCCAGATTTTTGCGGCTGCGATGATCCTGTATCCCGTATGGTACGACCCGCACCGCGATCAGTTGTGCGATCTGGAAACCACAATCGAAGCCTTGGCCGCCAAGACCAGCGCATGGCGTGAAGATCACAAAGGCTGGACAGCCTCTGCCATGCGAATGTGGAAACGCCGGCCCTTGCAACGCTTCTTTGGCGCTTGGTCCCCTGTGGTGTTCGAAGACGATCCCGCCCGGGCACGCAATTCGGGCAAGCCTTGGATGGTCTGGGCTGGCAAGGCCGACATCGGCCATGGCGATGCCTTAAGGGTCGAAGACGGGTTCTTGCGGTCGCGCGGTCTGGGGGCCGATCTGATCCCGCCCCTGTCGCTGGTCTGCGATGATTTGGGTATTTACTATGATCCCCGCCAGCCCAGTCGTCTGGAAAAGTGGATCGAGACACGGCAAACTTTGCGGCCGGACCAACGGCAGCGCGCGGAACGGCTGATCACTGTCCTACGCCAAGGCGGGTTGAGCAAATACAACCTTGGAGGAACAGCCGAACTGGAAGATCTGCCGGAAGGGCGGCGCATTCTGGTGCCCGGGCAGGTCGAAGATGATGCATCGATCAAGACTGGCACAGATGAAGTTTTCACCAACCTTGGCCTGTTACAGGCCGCGCGTGCGGCAAACCCCGATGCTGTGATCCTGTACAAGCCGCACCCTGATGTTGAGGCGGGATTGCGCGGCGGCGGGGTCGATGCAGCTGAATTGGCAGATGTGGTCTTGAGCCATGCTAACCCCATCGCCATTTTGGATCATGTTGACGAAGTGTGGACGATGACTTCCCTTTTAGGGTTCGAAGCCTTGGTGCGTGGGGTTCATGTCGTCACATTGGGCGCACCGTTTTATGCGGGCTGGGGACTGACCGATGATCGCGGCGATGTACCACCACGCAGGCGTGCTGATCTTACCATCGAAGGTTTGGTATACGCCGCCTTAATTGATTATCCGCGCTATTTTGACCCGCTCAGTAGCAGCGCCTGCCCCGTCGAGGTGGTCGTAGAGCGGTTGCGGGACGGGGGTGTACCGCATCCGGGGATGGCCAACCGGCTGCTGGCCAAATTGCAGGGGGCCTTTGCCAGCCAAGCACATTTGTGGCGCAAGGGATGATTTCTTGACCCGGGGACCAGCCCCGGGATTGCAGACCATTTGAAATAGAAAGATTAGCTTCGAACCCAGATGTGAAGTACGTCCGGGCCAATCGCCTGAGTGGACTGAAGTTTGAAACGAGGGGCGTTTGGGAGGTGCCGGATGCCGAGCGGTCCGATGGATGGGATCCCGTCAGAGCCAATAGTGACACCAGCCGTGAAGCCCACAAGACGGTCAACTAACCCTGCTTTCAGAAGCGTGGCGGCAAGCCCTCCGCCGCCCTCGCAGAAAATGCGGGTCAGGCCGTGGGTGCCAAGATTCTCCAAGAGATCTTGTGGATCGATTTGCCCAGCGTGGGTGGCGCAGGGGATCAGCGTCGCACCGATATCCCGCCACGTCTTAACCAACTGCGGATCAGCGGTGCGGGCGTGGCACAGTAAAAGCGGTGTCTGTGCCGCCGTCTGCGCAAGCTTGCCGCCCAAGGGCAAATCAAGATGCCTGCTGATCACAATCCGCGCAGGTTGACGTGTGAGGCCGAGGTCGCGGATGTTCAGGCTGGGATCGTCTTTGCGGGCGGTGCCGCCGCCCACCATCACCGCGTCATGGCGTGCGCGCATTGCATGGACCAAACGGCGGGCCGGGCTTGCCGTGATCCACTGGCTCTCGCCCGACGCTGTTGCGATACGACCGTCAAAACTGCTGGCCAGTTTGAGGGTGACCAACGGGCGGCCATGATCGACCTTGGAGAAGAAGCCCGCATGATCGGCGCGGGCTTGCGCTTCGGCCAAACCTACCTCGACCGTGATGCCAGCGGATTTTAACTGTGCAATCCCCTGACCGCTAACGCGTGGATCGGTATCGGTGCAGGCAATCACAACACGCGCTACCTGCGCATCAATCAACGCCTGTGCGCAGGGCGGCGTTTTGCCGGTATGCGCACAAGGTTCAAGCGTGACATAGGCCGTCGAACCCTTGGCCGCTGTGCCCGCTTGCCGCAAGGCTTCGGTCTCTGCATGGGGCCGGCCACCGGGCTTGGTCCAGCCGCGCCCCACGATACGGTCGCCTTGCACAATGACACATCCCACGGCGGGGTTGGGCCAGACGGCCCCCTCCCCCCTTTTGCCCAAAGACAGGGCAAGCGCCATAAAGCGGGTGTCGGCCTTGAGCGTCACTCTTCCGGCGGAACGTCGGGGCGCAGTTCTTGGACAAACTTGTCGAAATCATCCGCCGCTTGGAAATTTTTATACACGCTTGCGAACCGCACGTATGCAACCGTATCGATGCGGGCCAAGGCCTCCATCACGATTTCGCCGATCTGTTTGGAACCGATATCGGTTTCGCCCATGCTTTCCAGACGACGTACAATGCCCGAAATCATCTGATCGATCCGTTCTGGGTCAATCGGGCGCTTTTGCATCGAAATTCGGATTGAGCGTTCAAGCTTGTCGCGGTCAAAGTCTTCGCGTTTTCCAGAGCTTTTAATAACTACGAGATCGCGCAACTGCACACGCTCATAAGTTGTGAAACGGCCACCACAGGCCGGGCAAAAACGACGGCGGCGGATGGATACGTGATCCTCGGCCGGGCGGCTGTCTTTTACTTGGGTATCGATATTTCCGCAAAACGGGCAGCGCATGGCCGGTCCCCTTTATAATCTGATCTGCCTCAATAGTGGAGCTATTCGCTCTCTTGGCTAAAACTATAGGATACCCGCGAAGTTTTGGGTAGAGGCGAATTGTACCTCTAGATGTTGTGTTCGCGAAAGTGGCATGAACCCAACAGGTGGTCTGTGCGTTGGACCATGATTGAATCAGACCTGCAGGAGATTATCGTGGCCAAAACCCTTTTTATTACAGGCGCATCAAGCGGCATCGGGGCTGCAACAGCCAAAGCAGCAGCGGGGGCAGGTTGGAATGTCGGGCTGTTCGCACGCAGCAAGGAAAAGTTGAACGCGCTGGTTGCAGAAATCGGCGCGCAGGCGATTGCTCTTCCCGGTGATGCTACCTCTTATGAGGCGCAAAAGAATGCGTTGGATAAATTGGCCGCAAAATTCGGGTCAGTGGATGCAGTTTTTGCCAATGCCGGTCGGGGAACGTCGCAAGGTGGCACAGAAAAGGGCGACCCCGAGGATTGGAAAGCAATGGTTGATCTAAATGTGATGGGGGCGCTGTACACAGCCCACGCCGCTATGCCGTACCTGCGTAAGACGACCGGACAATATGTGGTCACCGGATCGGCGGCAGGGCGTCGCCATATCAAAGGATCGATCTATGGCGCGACCAAATTCTTTATCCACGGCTTTGCTGGTAATTTAGCGGACGAGATGGCCGAATGGGGTGGCAGATGCATGGTAGTGTCCCCAGGCATGGTCAACACCGCCTTTTTTGATGAGGCCAAGCCAGACAAACTGCAGCCCGATAATGTGGCGTCGGCCGTGATGCACGCGCTTGAAGCCCCGGCCCATGTCGCTGTTCGCGAAATCCACCTGATGCCAGTCGGCTAGGAAGCACCAAAATGTGCTGCGATGCGCCTAACCTGAGGTGCGTCGCGGTGTTCGAACAGATAGATGCCCTGCCACGTGCCCAGCATCATCGCTCCCTTATGGACTGGGATGCTTAGATTGATTGGTAGCATCGCCGCCTTGATATGGGCCGGCATATCGTCAGGCCCCTCTAGCGTATGGGTCAAATATGCCATTGAGGGATGATCGCAGCGTGGCACGGCACGGTTGAAGAACGCCAATAGATCACGCTGAACATCTGGGTCAGCATTTTCCTGTATCAGTATTGAAGCCGAGGTGTGGCGCACCATTAGGGTCAGCAGGCCATCCGACTGATTGTTCAGCCAACGCTCCACATCACGGGTAAACTCGTACAGCCCTTGGCCCGTGGTCGAAATCTGAAATTCTGTAATCATACGTGCAGTTTAGAACCACACGTAGGGTCAAGCAACCGCAGCTTAACGGTTCGGCAGACGCAAATCTGCACAAAACGTCAACGCGTGATCAACTGATAACCTTGCACCCTTGCGACTTAGAGACGTGCCCACAATAAATACGTCAGATGGCGTCAGACCGCTGGGATCAAGTGTAAAGGACACCGCGTTCGGCCTGCCTAACCCACGGACGCGCGGTTCGCTCACGTAAATATCCTGATAGCCACGCGCGCCAAGCTTTTCACGCGCATAGTCAGCAGCGGCGCACCACGTACCACGCGCGCCGTGACCTGTTTCACCTTCGATCCGCACGCCATTTTCCAATGGTGTAAAGGTAAGCCTGTTGCGCTGCGTATAGCCTTGCGCCATCAAAGGTTCCGAAATCAATGCGGCCAAAAGGGCCCCTATAAAATACCGTTTCATCACATCCTCCATGGGCTAAAGCCCGTTCAACTCAATGATGTAATCTCTGCAAAATTGAATTGCATGACCTGCCGTAAGGCCAATGCTTTGCTGATCAACATCGACAGTAACAGATTTTCGTGGTGGCGAAGGAAGATCGTTAGGATCAAATGTAAACACTACACTGGTGCGGCCGACGCCGCTAACCGACGGGCCGCGCGGGCTTTTGATATACATCCGCGAAGAGTTCGGAGCCCCCACTTCGTACAGCGCATAGCTTGCCGCTGCACACCATATGCCACGTGGGCCTTCGCCGTATTTTTCGATCACCTCAAAGCTTGATCCAGCCAAAGCAATCACATCCAAACCGTTGACTGCCTCATAGTTTCGCGCGCTGGCCGCAAAGGGGATCGTTGCAGTAATCGCTGCAGCGAGAATTATACGCATGTCGAATACTCCTTTTTGTAGCCTATCCATCTAAGATAGGTACGCATTGCCAATCGCCCAATCACAGCTAAGTGACTAACGCTTTGTCAGCCGGTCCGGGATGCTTGTGAAAACAGAAAAGGGGCGGAGTAATTACTCCGCCCCTCATCCCAAAAACAGTTGTTTCTGGCTTACTGATCCAGGAAAGACCGCAGCTTGCGCGACCGGCTTGGGTGCTTGAGCTTGCGCAGTGCCTTGGCTTCGATCTGGCGAATACGTTCGCGCGTAACGCTGAACTGCTGGCCGACTTCTTCCAATGTGTGGTCGGTGTTCATGCCGATGCCAAAGCGCATCCGCAAAACACGTTCCTCGCGCGGGGTAAGCGATGCCAGAACCCGCGTGGTGGTTTCTTTGAGGTTTTCCTGAATAGCGCTGTCCAAGGGCAGCACGGCATTCTTGTCCTCGATGAAATCGCCCAGTTGGCTGTCTTCTTCGTCGCCAATCGGTGTTTCCAACGAAATGGGTTCTTTGGCGATCTTCATCACCTTGCGAACTTTTTCCAAAGGCATCTGCAGCTTTTCTGCCAATTCCTCGGGTGTCGGTTCGCGACCAATTTCGTGCAGCATCTGGCGACCAGTACGGACCAGTTTGTTGATCGTTTCGATCATGTGCACAGGAATACGGATGGTCCGCGCCTGATCCGCAATAGACCGCGTGATCGCCTGACGGATCCACCATGTCGCATAGGTACTGAACTTGTACCCGCGACGGTATTCAAATTTGTCCACGGCCTTCATCAGACCGATGTTACCTTCTTGAATGAGATCAAGGAATTGCAGGCCACGGTTCGTGTATTTTTTCGCAATCGAGATAACCAAACGCAGGTTTGCCTCGACCATTTCTTTCTTGGCCTGACGGGCTTCTTTTTCGCCCTTCTGAACCTGCTGCACAATGCGGCGGAATTCGGAGATATCAAGACCGACATACTGACCGACCTGTGCCATGTCAGAGCGCAGCTCGTCTACTTTGTCGGAAGAGCGTTCGATGAACATCTGCCAGCCGCGACCGGACTTCTCGGCCATCCGCTCCATCCAGTTAGGATCAAGTTCGTAGCCGCGATAGTTGTCAACGAATTCCTTGCGGTTGATCCGCGCCTGGTCAGCCAGTTTCACCATCGCGCTGTCGATCTGCATAATACGGCGGTTAATGCCATAAAGCTGGTCAATCAAGGCTTCGATACGGTTGTTGTGCAGATGCAGTTCGTTCACCAGCAAAACGATTTCAGACCGTACCATCTGGTACTCTTCTTCGTCCTTTTTCGAGAACGTGCCGTCTTCGTTCAACGGTGCAGAAATACGGCTGTCCTGAATTTCGCTAAGCCGAACATAGTCATTGGC
>JAPKCR010000614.1 GCA_026421135.1 Sulfitobacter sp.
GTCAGAAACCGGTTGTTACCACGACCCAGACCATCACCAGTGTCGAACCCTATCAGGCGCAGCTGTTGAATAAATGGCGCAAAGGCTCGCTTCTGGTTCCCGGTCAAACGCTCGGGATTATCGAGTGCGCACCTGCGGCCTACATTTCGATCGCCGCGAATGAGGCTGAGAAAGCCGCCGAGATTGACATCGTCGAAGTGCGTGCTGTTGGCCGCTTTGGTCGGCTGTTCATCTCCGGCTCGGAGAATTCTGTGGCGCAAGGAATGGAAGCTGCCGTGCGCGCGATTGAAGGCATCGACGGGGTCGCAGGCTAATGAGCGCACGCCGCGTCATAGGGTCCGAGCACATCGAGGATGCCCGCCAGCGTGGGCGCATAGTGTTTGAGATATTGCCCGGTGATATTGTCACCTCTCTGGCGCGCGAGACTGCCGTACGCATCGGCATGACGCTGATGGACGGGCCTATTGAAAAGCCTGCACATCCGGTGACGGATGGTAACACGGCCTTGCGGCGCGGGCTCTATCGTCGCTCTCCCAAATGGGTGGCTCCACGGGCGGCATCGGCGACCAAAGCGCGCCGCTTGCGCAAATTGGCGTTGGTCGGGGCAGGCGGCGTGGGTGCGAATATCGCCCATCTGGCCGCCAATCTCGACATTGCCGACGAGATTGTGTTGTTTGATATCACGCCCGGTGTGGCCGAGGCCGCGGCGATGGATCTTAACCACGCAAGCGGCATCACTGGCACCCGTGCGCGGTGCAGTGGCGGTCAAAATCTGGCGCTGGTATCTGGTGCCGATGTCATTGTGGTCACAGCTGGACGTGCGCGCGCACCGGGCATGACACGTGCCGATCTGATTGACGTAAATACCCGTGTTATCCGCAGCACAGCGGATGTCATCAAGACCCAAGCGCCGGATGCCATCGTAATCGTCGTCACCAACCCGCTGGACGAAATGACAGTCGAGATGCTGCGCGCCACCGGATTCCCCCGAAACCGTGTTCTGGGGATGGCTGGAACCTTAGACAGCTCCCGCTTTCGCAATGCTTTGGCGGTTGCGGCAAACGTGACACCTGCGGATGTGAGCGCGATTGCTCTTGGCAGTCACGGGGATGAGATGGCCCCGATCACCAGCCATGCGCGGATCAAAGGGCGCCCCTTGTCGGTATTCCTGAGCGAGGCCCAAATCGCAACCTGTGTGAAAGACGCAATTACAGGCGGCGGTCAGGTGGTCGCGTTGAAGAAGACTGGATCAGCGACGGTCGCACCTGCGCATTCGTCGATTGAATTGATTGACCATATTCGCGGTGCCAAAACGGGCCCTGTGCCTGTCTCGGTGATGCTGGAAGGTGAGTTTGGGATCACTGATGTTGTTCTTGGCGTTCCTGCGCATCTTGGGGCGCAAGGGCTTGTTGTGGTGGACGAAATCAAACTTACGGATAGTGAGACCACCGCATTACATGCGGCTGCTGAAGCTATTCGCGCGCGGCTTGGGCTATGACAGTTCGAGTGCATCAGGCGGGCGGGCGATTTGAAGAGATCGCAAGCTATGCGCGCGCAAAACGCGTGGGGCCGTTCGTCTACGTTGCGGGAACAACTGCGATAGAGCCTTCGGGCAAAATTCACGCGCCCGGTGATACGGGTGCGCAAACTGTCTTTATCCTCAACAGGATCGAAGAGTTCCTGCATGAGGTTGGTGCGAAAAAGCAGCATGTCATGCGCGTGCGTTGCTATCTCACCGACCTGGGCGAGGCGGCTGGACTTGTGCAGGCCCATGGCACGTTTTTCAAGGGGATTACCCCTGTTTTAACGGCTGTTCAGGCACAGTTGACCCAACCGGGGCTGATGGTTGAGATCGACGTTGACGCCATCATCCATGACGCGACGGGCGCAATTTCCCTTACTTGAAATTGATTAAACAAAAATGTTGATCTGTATCGGCGACCATGTACTGTGTACTGTATACAATAGAGCCTAAAGGGCCGTTTTTCCAACAACAAGGAGATGACTATGACTTTGAGATATACAGCAACAGCGGTGGCTGCACTTATGTGCGCGACAGCGGCGAGCGCCGAAATCAAGATTGGTTTTATTGGCTCGCTGTCTTCTGACACGGGCCTCAGCACTCTGCGTGGTGCAGAGATTGCGATTGAAGAATTGAACGCCAAGGGCGGCGTTCTGGGCCAGCAGATTAAACTGATCACCGCTGACACCAGTGAAGATCCTACCGAGGGCATCAAGGCCTATGAGTATTTGGCCGAGACTGAGGAAGTTGATTTCATCGTGTCAGGGTCGATTGACGATGTATCGCTGGGCTGGTTGCCACGGATGCAGGAATACCAGATCCCTACGTTGGATACCTGGACCTCCTATGTTGGCATCATCGATATGGTTGTCGAAGATTACGACAATATGCGGCCTTATTTTATGAACATCGCGTCGGATGAAGCT
>JAPKCR010000051.1 GCA_026421135.1 Sulfitobacter sp.
TTCCGAAAATGAACCGAACTCAGTTTATATGATGGCGCACTCCGGTGCGCGTGGATCGGTTACACAGATGAAACAGCTGGGCGGTATGCGCGGTCTGATGGCGAAGCCGAACGGCGACATCATCGAAACGCCGATCATCTCGAACTTTAAAGAAGGTCTGACCGTTCTGGAGTACTTTAACTCCACACACGGTGCCCGTAAGGGTCTGTCAGATACCGCTTTGAAAACAGCAAACTCGGGTTATCTGACCCGTCGTTTGGTGGACGTGGCACAAGATTGTATCGTTCGCATGCATGACTGTGGCACCGATACAGCGATTACAGCAGAAGCCGCGGTTAATGACGGTGAAGTTGTATCGTCGTTGGCAGAGCGTCTGTTGGGTCGCGTTGCGGCTGATGATATCTTGCGTCCCGGCACAGACGAAGTGCTGGTACCCGCGCAAACGATCATTGACGAACGTCTGGCGGATATTGTGGATGAGGCGGCTGTTTTGTCTGCACGCATCCGCAGCCCGCTGACTTGTGAGGCCGAAGAAGGCGTCTGCGCCATGTGCTATGGTCGTGACCTTGCACGTGGTACTTTGGTGAACCAAGGTGAAGCTGTCGGTATTATCGCCGCGCAGTCAATCGGTGAACCAGGCACACAGCTGACCATGCGTACATTCCACATTGGTGGTGTTGCACAAGGTGGCCAGCAGTCCTTCCTTGAGGCGTCACAGCCCGGCAAGATCGTGTTCGACAACGCCATGACACTTGAGAACGCCGCTGGCGAGATCATGGTCATGGGTCGTAACATGAAAATGTCGATCGTGGATGAAAACGGTGACGAGCGTGCCAGCCACAAGGTCGGTTACGGTACCAAGCTATTCGTCAAGGAAGGCCAATCGGTCTTGCGCGGCGACAAGCTGTTTGAATGGGATCCGTACACGCTGCCAATCATCGCCGAAAAGTCCGGTATGACCAAATTCGTCGACCTTGTGTCGGGGATCGCGGTCAAGGACGAAACGGATGATGCGACAGGCATGACCCAGAAGATCGTGATCGATTGGCGCGCGGCCCCCAAAGGCAACGAGTTGAAGCCCGAAGTCATGATCCTAGACGCCGATGGCGAGCCGGTCCGCAATGATGCGGGCAACCCGGTGACCTATCCAATGTCTGTTGATGCCGTTCTGTCCGTTGAGGATCAGACCGAAATCAAGGCCGGTGACATCGTTGCGCGTATCCCGCGCGAAGGTGCCAAGACCAAAGACATCACCGGTGGTTTGCCACGTGTGGCCGAACTCTTTGAGGCACGTCGCCCCAAGGACCACGCCATCATCGCGGAAATCGACGGCTATGTGCGCTACGGCAAAGACTATAAGAACAAGCGCCGCATCTCGATCGAGTCCTCTGAGGATCCGGACCACAAGGTTGAATACATGGTGCCTAAGGGTAAGCACATTCCGGTTGCGGAAGGTGACTTTGTCCAAAAGGGCGATTACATCATGGACGGCAACCCGGCGCCGCACGACATTCTTGCGATCATGGGTGTAGAGGCCTTGGCCGACTATATGATTGACGAAGTGCAGGATGTTTACCGTCTGCAAGGCGTTAAGATCAACGACAAGCACATCGAAGTTATCGTACGTCAGATGCTTCAAAAGTGGGAAATCCAGGACAGCGGCGACACAACGCTGCTGAAAGGCGAACACGTCGATAAGCAAGAGTTTGACCAAGCTTGCGAAAAGGCGATTTCCAAAGGTGGCCGTCCGGCAACGGGCGAACCGATCCTTCTGGGTATCACCAAGGCAAGCCTGCAAACCCGCAGCTTTATCTCGGCGGCGTCGTTCCAGGAAACCACACGCGTGCTGACCGAAGCATCGGTTCAGGGCAAGCGCGACAAGCTGGTCGGTCTGAAGGAAAACGTTATCGTTGGCCGTCTGATCCCAGCCGGTACCGGTGGTGCGACACAGCAGATGCGCAAAGTTGCAGCGGATCGTGACAATGTGGTGATCGAAGCCCGTCGCGAAGAAGCTGAAACGGCTGCACGTCTGGCAGCACCAGCTGCTGCGGATGACGTGGTCGGAGGGGATGTTTTCAGCACCGTCCCAAACGATGACGAAAGCCGCAACTGATCTTTGATCTGACCTAGAAAACCAAAGGCCCCCGCTGAGAGATCAGCGGGGGCCTTTTGCTATTCAGCTGGGCTTGTTATGCTAGATGCGACTGGTCATGACAGGATGAATTTCCAAAGTTGTAAAAAAGTCGTGCTATTGTCGTGCCCATACTCTCAAGGAAATCGAGGGACTGCCAATGTCTAAAATCAATACCGGCCGCATGACAGCGCAGATCGAGGGCGATTTTGTCGTGTTTTTGATCGGTATGAGGGTCAACAGCTGGTGGCTTATCCACAAATGGTTGCCCGCCTTTTTTGCAATGCCACGTATGATCCGAGAGCTTGAACGGGCACCCGCCGACGAAACCGGATTTCTGGGCCACAACGGTCTGACGTCGAAAACCATTGTTCAATACTGGCGCAGTTTCGATCACCTCGAAGCTTATGCACGGGCCCAGGACCGACACCATTTCCCTGCATGGGCTGCATTCAATCGGCGGATGAAGGGGAGTGAAGGGGCGGTGGGCATCTGGCACGAAACCTATCTGGTCAAAGCCGGCAATTATGAAGCAATATACTCAGGTATGCCCGAATACGGGTTGGGACGTGCCGCGTCGTTAGTGCCAGCAACAGGGAACCGCAATCAAGCACGACAAAGACTGGCGGACTGACGGCTGTCATCTGTCAGGAACGGGGCTGGTACTTTCGCGATCTATGCGGCAATGATCACGAAAGAGATATTATTTCGAAAGCCCGCCCATGTCGCCAAATCTAATCGGAGCCCTGTTTATGATGGGCTCAATGGCGGCGTTTACGCTGAATGACGCAATGACCAAAACAACCGGCGGGGAAGTCCCGTTGTTTCAGCTGTTATTCTTGCGCGGTCTCATCTCAATCTCACTTTTGCTGCTGTTGTGGGGGCGTCTTGGCCCGATGCATTTGCGGCTTAGCCGCCAAGACTGGAAGCTGGTCGGCATCAGATCGGCGTCCGAAGTCGGGGCGAGCTTTTTCTTTGTGACCGCCTTGTTCAATATGCCACTGGCCAACCTTAGCGCGATTTTACAATCGCTGCCGTTGACCGTGACCTTGGGGGCCGCGATGTTTTACCGCGAAGCCGTCGGTTGGAAGCGTATGTCAGCCATTCTGGTCGGGTTCATGGGTGTTCTGCTGATCGTCAAGCCTGGCACGGAAGGGTTCAACGTCTGGTCGATCTATGCGCTGGTTGCTGTCTCGCTGGTCACAGTGCGTGATCTAAGCACGCGGCGGCTATCCAAGGACGTGCCGTCGATGACGGTAACGCTGGCTGCGGTCCTTTCGGTGACGGTGTTTTCAGCGTTTGCGCAATTGGCGACGCCTTGGGCCGCTGTGTCGGATGCGCACTGGACGGCCATCGGGGGCGCGGCTGTTTTCGTCCTCATGGGGTACTATTTTAGCGTGCAAACCATGCGGGTGGGTGATGTGTCTTTTATCGCGCCATTTCGATACACGGGGTTGATTTGGGCGCTTATCTTGGGGTGGTTTGTCTTTGGCGACTGGCCACTGCCATCGACCCTCGCGGGGGCCGGGATTGTGGCCGCGACGGGTTTGTTCACCCTGTACCGCGAACGCAAATTATCACGTAGTTGAGAACACGTTCCGCACATGATCATCGTCCACACCAAAGGCTTTGCGAATGTGTTTTGCCTGCTGTGCAGTCATAGGTTGATAGTCAAAAACGTTCTTTTTGCCCTTTAACCGGCTGTCATTGAAATCGTGATGCCCGCGCATCATCATGTCTTCGCCTGTTAAAGTCATGGTTGGCATGGTCTTCCACAGATTTTGGTGGCCATGGCTCATGATTGTGTCGTCAGATCCGGCTTGAACAATCATGCCAAGCGCCACTGCGGAATAGGGATAATGATAGGGCCATAACTTCAGGCCTTCGGACCCCGCCGTATAGATGTAGCCCTGATTAAAATCAACGGCGACGGAACTGTGGCTGGCGCAGATCGGGGCGATGTCATCTGCTGTCTGCTTGAGTTTTTCAACAAAGCTAAGCGCCATCGCGTCGTCGTCATCGAGACGGAATTGCAGACAGGGTTCTTCGGCCGTGCTGCGCCAATCGTTAATTGCCTTGCTCATAATCCGGCGGTGTGGACGAGGTGGATATTGCTGGATCACACATTGAGGGATGTCTTTAGTCAGGTCCAACAACCGTTCAAGATACGCCGGTGGAAAGCCTGTGCCGGTGACGATCAGAAAGGTGAAATCCGGGTCAGTTTGCCGGGCAACGCTGGGCAGGGTTATCGCCTCGAACAGTCGAAAGCGCTCTTCCATTCGGTCCTTTCCATAAAGAAAGGTTTCAAGGGCGGCAAAATCATCGTGTCCGACCTTAAAGCCCCCTTGGCCTGCGTATGAAAAACGGCAGATGCCAACGGTTCTCATGTCGGGTGATCCATGCTGAAAATCGCCTGAACTGCGTCTGCATCAATGGCGAACCGCGATCTAAACATCTCTTTGCCCTCGGCTGTGAGGGGCAGAACATCGGCGGGCGCTTCGCCTTTTTGGCGGCTGTCGTTTGATGCGTTGTGACCCCGCACGAACATCTGCTTGGTGTCAAAGGACACTGCCGGCATAAAGCGGTTAATCTTATTATGCGCGTAGTTCATAATCGTCAGGTGGCAGCGTGGGCGCACATACATGCCAAGCGCAGCAACATCGAAAGGGCGGAAGACTCCGGTCGCAGCGATCCCGTCGGCCCCGTATTCCGCAATCAAACCCCGGTTCCAGTCAAAGGCAACTGTCCGGTATTGCTGGGTCATACCAAAGCAATCGTCAGATGCTGCGCGTAGAAGCTCGATGAAGTCCACAGCGACAGCATCGTCATCGTCAAATCGAAACTGCAAGCAAGGCAGTTCCATGTTGCGGGCGTTGTTCAAGACTTCCTTCATCACCTCGCGGTGCTGGCGCGGAGGCTCGACATGAATGCGGGCTTGGGGCAGGGATGCCGTGATGTCGCGCAGACGATCGACATGCTGCTGGGGCATTGCATCACCGATTACGATGATCAGCTCAAAATCCGGATCCGTCTGCGCCTTTAGGCAGGGCAGGGCGACCGTTTCGAACAGGCGAAAGCGTTCTTCAAGCCGTTCTTGTTGATACAGGTACGCAATACGATCTTCGATGGTGTCGTGGCCCACCTGAAACCCGCCGAGTGCGGGATAGGAAAAGCGGCAAAGACCAATAATCTGCATCGAATAGGGGTCCTTGACCAACCATGAGAACGCCGCGAATATGGCGGGGGCGGGACGACTATTGCAAGCGGGAATTCGACTTTTGCGCGTATCGCGGCCCTTGGGCACCGCTGCTGTTGACAGTGGGAGCGACTCTGCCTATACGCGCCATATCTCGGATGTGGGGGTCGCCCTGCTGTGCCGAAATCATACCACCTGTGGTCACGATCCGGTCTAATGCTGACTCGATCCTCTGTTGCCCCACCGCCTCGTTTTCCTCGGTACGGAAACGCTGCGGTGATTTTGCTTTGCGCCACTTGCGCTTGGTAAAGACAGCTTCGCGGACGCGCGAGGGGACCGAAATTTAAACCGCACTGGGGTCCGCCCCGATGCACCACTTATGTGAGCTAAACGGGGATAAAACCGGAATGCCAACGATCCAACAGCTGATCCGCAAACCGCGCCAGCCTAAAATCAAACGTTCGAAATCCATGCACCTGCAAGAATGCCCGCAAAAGCGCGGCGTTTGTACACGTGTTTACACAACCACACCTAAAAAGCCGAACTCGGCCATGCGTAAGGTTGCCAAAGTGCGCCTGACAAACGGTTTTGAAGTCATCAGCTACATCCCAGGTGAATCGCACAACCTTCAAGAGCACTCTGTTGTTCTGATCCGCGGCGGTCGTGTAAAAGACCTTCCGGGTGTGCGTTACCACATTCTGCGCGGTGTTCTGGATACTCAGGGCGTTAAAGACCGTAAGCAGCGTCGCTCCAAGTATGGTGCAAAGAAGCCAAAATAATTTGGGTGGGTCTTGGGCGATTTTACAATCGCTCGGGGCCGTCCAGCATACTTTCCCTGTAGGGATGAGCTGGGGTTGAGACATAAGCTGAAAATCCACGCCTTAGGGCACTGGATACACCGGCCGGATCCAACCTTGGCGCAAGAACATTAGGAGCCTTAAATGTCACGTCGTCACGCCGCTGAAAAACGCGAAGTTCTGCCAGATGCCAAATACGGTGATCTGGTCCTAACAAAATTCATGAACAACCTCATGATCGATGGTAAGAAATCGGTAGCTGAGCGTATCGTTTACAACGCAATGACCCGCGTTGAAGACAAGATCAAACGCGCGCCAATCGAAGTTTTCCACGAAGCTTTGGACAACATCAAACCATCCGTCGAGGTGCGTTCGCGCCGCGTTGGTGGTGCAACCTATCAGGTGCCTGTCGAAGTACGCCCCGAGCGTCGCGAAGCATTGGCCATCCGCTGGTTGATCAAAGCGTCGCGTTCGCGCAACGAGAACACCATGGAAGAGCGCCTTGCAGGCGAGCTGATGGATGCTGTTCAGTCGCGCGGTACTGCCGTTAAGAAACGCGAAGATACGCACAAGATGGCCGATGCGAACAAAGCATTCAGCCACTACCGTTGGTAATTCGGGCGGCATAACCCGCCTTCGTCGCGCCCCACGCTGGGGCGCGATCTATCCGTTTCAGATATATTCGAGGAAGCAGCCCAATGGCACGCGACTATCCGCTCTCACGCTACCGTAACTTCGGTATTATGGCCCACATCGATGCAGGCAAAACAACCTGTTCCGAGCGTATCCTGTTTTACACCGGCAAATCCCACAACATTGGTGAGGTGCACGATGGTGCCGCAACAATGGACTGGATGGAGCAGGAGCAGGAGCGTGGTATTACGATCACCTCCGCCGCGACGACAACTTTCTGGCAGCGCCAGGAATTGCCTGACGCAAGCGCCACATCCGACACTAAGTACCGGATGAACATCATCGACACCCCTGGCCACGTTGACTTCACCATCGAAGTTGAGCGTTCCTTGGCTGTTTTGGATGGCGCGGTTGCCGTTCTTGATGCCAACGCCGGTGTTGAGCCGCAGACCGAAACAGTTTGGCGTCAGGCCGACCGTTACAAGGTTCCGCGTATCGTTTTCGTCAACAAAATGGATAAGATCGGTGCTGACTTCTTCAACTGTGTGAAGATGATCAAAGACCGTACCGGTGCGACACCTGCGCCGATCCAAATTCCAATCGGTGCCGAAACCGAGTTGGAAGGCATGATCGACCTGGTCACCATGAAAGAATGGGTCTGGGCCGGTGAAGATCTGGGCGCAAGCTGGGAACAGCGCGAAATTCGCGCCGACCTCAAGGATCTGGCCGACGAATGGCGCGCACATCTGATCGAGACTGCGGTCGAGATGGACGATGCCGCGATGGAAAACTATCTGATGGATGGCGCTGAGCCTGACGAAGAGACTTTGCGCAAGCTGATCCGCAAGGGTACGCTGGCCATCAAGTTTATCCCTGTTTTGTGTGGTTCTGCCTTTAAGAACAAAGGTGTTCAGCCACTTTTGAACGCTGTAATTGACTATCTTCCATCCCCGATGGACGTTGTTGACTACTTGGGCTTTAAGCCAGGCGACGAAACAGAGACACGTAACATCCCGCGCCGTGCGGACGATGATATGGCGTTCTCTGGCCTTGCGTTCAAAATCATGAACGACCCCTTTGTTGGTACGCTGACCTTTACACGCATCTACTCCGGTAAGTTGAACAAGGGCGACACGCTCTTGAACTCGACCAAAGGCAAGAAAGAGCGCGTCGGTCGTATGATGATGATGCACTCGAACGATCGTGAAGAAATTCAAGAAGCGTTCTCGGGCGACATCATCGCGCTGGCAGGTCTGAAAGACACAACAACCGGTGACACACTTTGCTCCGTTGCTGATCCTGTTGTTCTTGAAACAATGACCTTCCCTGATCCGGTTATTGAAATCGCGGTCGAGCCTAAGACAAAAGCAGACCAAGAGAAAATGTCTGCCGGTCTGGCCCGTCTTGCTGCCGAAGATCCATCCTTCCGTGTTGAGACCGACATCGAATCCGGTCAGACCATCATGAAGGGCATGGGCGAACTTCACCTCGATATCTTGGTTGATCGCCTCAAGCGTGAATTCAAGGTCGAAGCGAACATCGGTGCACCACAGGTTGCGTATCGTGAGACTGTCAGCCGCGAAGCTGAGATCGTCTACACCCACAAGAAGCAGTCGGGTGGTTCGGGTCAGTTTGCTGAAGTCAAAATGATCATCACGCCGACAGAGCCGGGCGAAGGTTACTCCTTTGAATCGCGCGTTGTTGGTGGTTCGGTGCCCAAGGAATACATCCCGGGTGTTGAAAAGGGTATTCGTTCGGTTATGGACTCCGGTCCGTTGGCGGGCTTCCCGGTTATCGACTTCAAGGTTGCC
Source organism: Sulfitobacter sp. (assembly GCA_026421135.1). Taxonomy (GTDB): domain Bacteria; phylum Pseudomonadota; class Alphaproteobacteria; order Rhodobacterales; family Rhodobacteraceae; genus Sulfitobacter. The sequence continues at coordinate 8,569 of JAPKCR010000051.1, forward strand.
TTGATCGAAGGTAAATACCACGATGTTGACTCCAGTGTTCTGGCGTTCGAAATCGCTGCCCGTATGGGTATGCGCGAAGGCATGAAGAAAGCTGGCGCGAAACTTCTCGAGCCGATTATGAAAGTCGAAGTTGTCACACCTGAAGATTACACAGGCGGCATCATCGGCGATCTGACATCGCGTCGCGGTCAGGTTCAGGGTCAAGACACTCGTGGCAACGCCATCGCGATCGAAGCGCAGGTGCCACTGGCCAACATGTTCGGTTACATCAACACATTGCGGTCGATGTCTTCGGGTCGTGCGAACTTCACCATGCAGTTCTCGCATTACGAAGCCGTACCACAGAATATCTCGGACGAGATTCAGGCCAAATTCGCCTAATCGTCGAAACCAAATAACTGGGATGGCGGGGAAAACCCCGCCCTACCCAAATCGTAGGGTGGGCTTTCAACCCCACCATCCAAATTGAAAATCAAGGAGGCCACCATGGCTAAGGCAAAGTTTGAACGTAATAAACCACACGTTAACATCGGCACGAT